>JAUYTH010000115.1 GCA_030695165.1 Bacteroidales bacterium | reverse complement strand
CATATTATCTCTGCCTGGAATGTGGGGGAGATTGAGTCGATGGCGCTTCCTCCCTGCCACGCACTGGTTCAGTTCTATGTTGCAGATGGTCGGTTAAGTTGCCAGCTTTACCAGCGAAGTGCAGATCTTTTTTTGGGTGTTCCGTTTAATATCGCCTCCTATGCTCTCTTCACAATGATGGTTGCTCAGGTGTGCGATTTAAAACCCGGTGAATTTATCCACACATTTGGAGATGTCCACATCTACACCAACCATTTTGACCAGGTGGCCCTCCAGCTCTCCCGAGAGCCTCGTCCGCTTCCAAAAATGGTTATCAACCCACAGGTAAAAAACATCTTCGACTTCCAATACCGGGACTTTACCCTGGAGGGCTACGACCCTTACCCGGGAATCAAAGCCCCCATTGCAGTTTAGCCCGGGAACCCAAACAGTCAGTTTCAATACATTCCAACAGATTCAATTTAAAAAGGCAATAATGACAATCTCAATAATAGTAGCAATTTCAGATAACGGCGCCATTGGGCGCAATAACCAACTCCTTTGGCATATAAAGGAAGACCTCCGCTACTTCAAACGCATAACCTCCGGTCACACCGTAATTATGGGGCGCAAAACCTGGGAGTCCTTGGGTAAACCCCTCCCCAACCGCCGCAACATTGTGGTCAGTCGCACCCTTTTACCGGTTCACGGCAACAGCTTGTCCTCAACTCACGGCGTAGAGGTTTACGCCACAATTGAGGAGGCACTTGCCGCCGCCGCCAAAGAGCCCACACCCGTTCCAGGTCAACCTGTTCAACCCAACATCTCCGGGCACCCTATCCATCACAACTTTTCCGACAACTCTGCTCAAGAGGTTTTCATTATCGGCGGCGGAGAGATATACCGGCAAACGCTCCCCTATGCTCATAAACTCTATCTGACCCTGGTTCACACCAACATCGCTTATGCCGACACCTTTTTCCCGGCTGTAAACCAAAGCGAGTGGAGAGAGATCTCCCGCGAATCCTTTGACCGCGGCGAAACATTTGAATCTCCATTTGAGTTTGTTCTCTTTGCCCGAGTTTGATTGATCTCTTTTGAACTATCTCTCAATTTTTCTGTTTTAACCTAAACAGAAAAAATTAACATCTGCATTATGAAACGCATATTATTAATGGCTGTAATCTTTGCATTACCTTTTGGGGCTTTTGCACAAGACAGCTCAGAAACAAATAGAGAGAAGGATAACACTAAGAACGAAATCAATTCAAAAACACAAAAGAGTATGAACACACTAAATAAATTTGAGTTCCCGCAACTTCCATACGCATACGATGCGCTTGAGCCATTCATCGACAAGATGACAATGGAGATTCACTATAGCAAGCACCACAAAGCATATTTTGACAATTTTGTCGCTGCAATAAAGGGCAAGGAGATGGAGTCTATGTCTCTGGAGCAGATTTTTGCCAATATCAGTGACCTGCCTGCTGCAGTAAGAAACAACGGTGGAGGATTCTACAATCACCATCTCTATTGGGGCAATATGAAAGTTAACGGAGGCAAGCCATCTGCAAAGCTTGAGGCTGCAATTGTAAAGGCTTTCGGCTCAATGGATGAGCTTAAAAAGCAGTTTTCGGATGCGGGCAAAACTCGTTTTGGGAGTGGCTGGGCCTGGCTGAACAAAGATGAGAAGGGCAATCTTTTTGTTTCATCAACTCCAAACCAGGACAATCCGCTTATGAATGTTGCCGAGAAAAAGGGCACTCCTATTCTTGCAATGGATGTTTGGGAGCACGCATACTACCTAAAATACCAGAACAAACGCCCGGATTATATTGAGGCATTCTGGAGTGTAATCAACTGGGAAGAGGTCTCTGCAAGATTTGAATAACCTTGCTATTTAAACATATTAAACCGCCTTTAAGGGGCGGTTTTTTTATAGGGTTAGCTCCGCGAAAATATCCGCTACACTCTCCTCATCTCTAATCATTGACGCAACCTGCCCTATCTCAAGCTCGCCCTCTTCCAGGTCGCCTTCGAAAATCCCTTTTTTGGCGCGGCCGCGGCCGAGAAGCTCTTCCAGCTCTGTGGCAGATGCGCCCCGGTTTTCGGCATCTTGAACTGCTCTTGAGAATTCGTTATCTACAAGTCTTGCCGGAGCAAGTTTTTTTAGCAGCAATTTGGTTTCGCCCTCCTTAAGGCCGCGGCACCTCTCCTTAAAAGCAGGGTGGGCAGAGCTCTCTGTGCAAAGAGCAAAACGGGTACCTATCTGAACACCATCTGCGCCAAGAGCAAAGGCGGCATCGTAGCTTGCGCGGGAGGCCACCCCGCCGGCGGCAATAAGAGGTATTGTTATTGATTCCCGAACCTGAGGAATAAGGCAGAATGTGGTGGTCTCTTCGCGCCCATTATGGCCTCCTGCTTCAAACCCCTCTGCAACAACAGCATCCACTCCTGCCTGTTCGCACTTAACTGCAAAGACCGAACTGGAGACAACGTGAACCACAATAACTCCGTGCGACTTTAAGAAGGGTGTCCACTTTTTTGGACTACCTGCAGATGTAAATACAATCGGCACCCTCTCCTCTACAATTATCTGCATAATCTCCTCAACCTGCGGGTACATCAGCGGTACATTTACACCAAATGGAAGGCATTTTGATCCCTCCGGGCCGGCCTCTCCTAAAATCTGCAATGCTGATCTACAGCTCTTTATATGGTGCCTCAGGTTATCTGGGTGCATAGAGCCGGCACCGATAAGCCCCAAACCCCCGGCTTTGCTAACAGCCGAGGCAAGACGCCATCCGCTGCACCAAATCATACCGGCCTGTATAATAGGGTACTTTATCCCAAAAAGTTTACATATCTTGTTTTCCATATCTTTTTCCCCTTACCTGTATACCTTAACTGTTCACTTGTGTGTGTTAAACTTGCAAATCACACAAATTTACTCATAAAACCAACATTTTTTTATCTTTGTTGGCGCAGTAGAAAAAACTTAAACTTTAAAATATGTCAACTATTAAGAGAGACGGTTTCGGAAGCCGGTTCGGAGTTCTTGTAGCAGTGGCCGGTTCGGCCGTAGGTCTTGGTAATTTATGGCGATTCCCATATATGGTGGGGACAAATGGCGGGGCTGCATTTATTTTTTTATATCTCTTTTTCGTGATTCTACTCTGTATGCCCATTATGTTCTCGGAGTTTATCATCGGCAGACGTACTCAATCAAATGCTTTTGGTGCGATTAAGAAGATCGCGCCAAAATCTGGCTGGCTCTCAATAGGGGTAATAAGTGTTGTTGCGTCTATCTGCATAATGTCTTTTTACAGCGTTGTCGGAGGTTGGACACTTGAGTATATCTTCAAGTCATTTTCTCCCTCGTTCCTCACATCGGACAGCTCTGCACTCTCCTCTCAGTTTTCGGGTTTTTCCCAATCTTCGTTTATGCCGGTGGTTATGCACCTTCTTTTTTTAGCAATCTCTGCATTGATTGTGGTTGCCGGGGTTAAAAACGGTATTGAAAAATATTCAAAGATCCTTATGCCTGTCCTTTTTTTCCTTGTTCTACTGCTTGCCATTAGATCTCTGACACTTGATGGAGCAGGTGAAGGAGTTAAGTTCCTCTTCCATCCGGATTTTTCAAAGATAACAGGAGAGACAATGCTTGCTGCACTTGGCCAGGCCTTCTTCTCGTTGAGTCTGGGAATGGGTTGCATCATCACTTACGGTTCGTACGTAAATAAAAAGGAGAACCTTTTTAAAATCTCCTTTATGACGGTTGCTGCAGATACCGGATTTGCAATCCTCGCCGGACTTGCAGTTGTTCCTGCTGTTTTTGCATTTGGAATCGCTCCCGGGCAAGGACCAAGTCTTGTGTTTATAACTCTTCCTCAAATATTTGCACAGCTTCCTTTTGGGAGCGTATTTGCAGTTGGATTCTTTTTTATACTTCTTATTGCGGCAGTAACATCTGCTATCTCTCTGCTTGAGGTGGTTGTCGCCTACTTTACCGAAGAGCTTAAGATGACCCGGAAAGTCGCAGTTGTTGTCACATTTATGATAATAGGAGTACTTGGCACATTCAGCTCCCTTTCTCAAGGTTCACTAAGCGATGTAACAATCTTCGGCAAAAACTTTTTCGATCTTTTCGACTACACCTCATCCAACATCCTGCTCCCTGTGGGCGGGTTGCTGGTGGTTCTGTTCGTTGGCTGGAGAATGAAGCGTGCAGATGTTCTTGACGAGCTAACCAGCGGCGGCACGGTGGCTCTGAGAAAATCTCTATTCACCGGGATTATGCTAGTCATTAAGTTCCTTGCACCAATCGCTATATCGATTGTCCTGATTAATAGTTTGATTTAAGGAACCCTTGCCAAGGATTTTAAACTCAAAATTTCTTTTATTGCGTTATAAATATCTAATTACAAGTAATATTGTGTGATTACAAAATTATCTTTGTAATGTGTTTTTATTAAGTAAATAATTATTTACCTTAGCGACAAATAAAATGAAATGCTCCCAATTTTATCGAATATTAATTCAAGATGGGTGGTATCCTGTATGTCAATCTGGCTCTCATATAAAAATGAAACATCCGGAAAAACGAGGAACAATTATATTTCCTAATCACGGAAGTGATGAGATTGGGTATGGGCTTTGTAAAAAAATTAAAAGAGATGCAGGAATTGAATGATTTTAAAATGGTTGTAGAGAAGACAAGTACCGGCTTCTCTGCCTATTCTTTAGATTATCCGGTTTTTACAACGGGTAAAAATATGAATGAACTTCTCGAAAACTCTTTTGAAGCTGCAAATATGTATCTGGAAGAGACTGGAGAGAGTCTTGAAAAGAGTAGGATTAGTTTTGAGCTCGATCTGGAACAATTTTTTAAGTACTACAGAGTTATCAATGCAAATTACCTTGCTGATGTCATTGGTATGAACCCTACATTACTATCTCAGTATGTGAGCGGGAAGAAAAAGCCTTCTGCACAACAGACCAAACGGATTGTAGAGGGTATTAATAAAATTGGTCGGGAGTTATCTGCAATTGAGCTGCGATAGCTCAGTTGTTTAACTCTTGAGCTGTTTCTGTCTGTAACCATTAAGTATATAGCCAATAGCTGCTGCAAAAATCAGTAAAACAAGGACTCCGGATGTTATGCGCGACCAGAGCTCTCCTTTTGCGAAGGATTCCGGTTTAAACTCAAATAGAACTGTGTGTTCTCCTGCGGGGATGTTCAAAGCCCGGAGTATAAAGTTTGCCCGAAGTATCTTCACCTCACTTCCGTCAATATAGGCTCTCCAGCCGGCAGGGTAGTAAATCTCGCTAAAGATGGCTACTCTGTTTTGGTTTGAAGATGTTTTGTACTCAAGTCTGTTAGGGGAGTATTCGGTTAAAACAATTCCTTCCGATGCCTGCAGTGAATCTTGTGAAATCCCTTGCAAATCGGCAGAAAATTCATTGTGAACAACTGCTGTCAAAGAATTCTCAATCTTGCTCAGGGAGCCTATCTCCTCGGTTGCCGAGTTTACATTTATAACACTGTTTACAAACCAACCGTTTCCGAATGCTTCGCTGTTTACAACCGGAGCATTTTCTGCCCCCAGTACAATATATCTGGTATTTAGCATGTTGAGTACAGGGTAGTTGCCAATTTTTTCCTGTGCCTCCTCAATGGTTTTGCTGCCGGAGATATCTGTAGCAATCTGCTGCATCTCTGCAGAGATGTGGCGATCTATCAGATCCTGATATCGCTGCATCTTCACGGGACTGTAGCCGCCGATAGTTTTATGGTGATAGCTTACGTGAGCATCGTTAAATGTGTTAATGCTTAGGTCGAGCACCCTGTAGTTAGGATCCTTGTCATTCAGAATCATCTTATCTACAGGTCTCAGGGCGTATTGGTTTTCAAAATCCCTGCTCTTTATAAAATGGGAGTCATTAAGGTACCTTTTACCTATAACCCACATATCTGCAAAAATGAGCAGCGCCAAAACTCCATAAAACATATTTTTCTTAAGTTTACCTGTGTATGTAAACCAGATTGCTGCAGCACCCAGGAGTATGAAGATAAGGGAGCGTAAAGCATCTGCACGCAATAGCGACATCCTGTCATTTACAAGTGTCTGCTTAAGAATATCCGGCATCTGTGCATCTGCCGATGAGACAAATGACCCTGCCAGAGATGGAATCAGAGCAAAAATCAGAGAGAAACCTGCTGTTAATGCCAGGGCAATTAACATCCCTTTTTTAACCCTATCCTCCTTGAAGTTTTCTCCTCTCTCTCCCAATAATTTGGATAGAGCCAGCCAGCCAAGCAGAGGAATGGTAATCTGCAAAACCACAAGAACCATAGAGACCGTTCTGAACTTGCTGTACATTGGAATGTACTTAAAAAAGAACTCTGTAAAGAAGAGCATATTAGAGCCCCAAGAGAGAAATACTGCAATTAGTGAGACTATTACAATCCACCACTTTACAGCACCTCGCAAAAGGATAAGTCCAAGAATAAATATAAACATAGAGAGCGCCCCCATATACATAGGTCCAGCAGTAAACGGCTGTGGCCCCCAATATAGCGGCATCTGTTTTACAGCTTGGTCTGCACCGGCATACCCTGCGTCTTTAAGAGCCTTATATGTTTGAGAATTTTTTGAAAGCTCTCCGCCAGATGATCCACCGTTAAAGTTTGGAATCATAAGGTTTGGCATCTCGCCCGGGCTGTAAGACCAACTTGTGGCATAGGCAATATCCAGACCCTTTTGCTCTTTACCCTCCTCTACAGCCAGCTCCGAACCCCCTCTCATTGTAAATTTAGAGTACTCATAAGTTGGCCAGAGGTGATTTATGTTGGCAGCAATTCCCAGCAATCCCGCGACAAGCAGAATAAGGGAGCGTTTAAAAAATGCGGGAAAGTATCTCTCTTTTATTGAGTTGTAAAGCTCGGCAAAACCAAATCCCAACACCATAATAGCGAGATAATAGGTTATCTGCGGGTGGTTTGCCTTAATCTGGAAGCTAAGTGCAAATGCAAAAAAGAGTGCTCCCGCAAGGGCTCCCTTAAAAGAAACGCTTTTGTAGGCATAGACAACTGCTGCCAATACCCAAGGCATAAATGCAATTGCAACCATCTTGGAGTTATGCCCCACCTGAATTATCTGAAGATTATAGGAGCAGAAGGTGAGAGCCAGAGCCCCAATAGCCGAGAGTGGAACACTCATACCAAAAGCAAGAAAGAGGAGAAACGCCCCAATCATTGAAATCAAGAGATAGCTCGCAGGTCTGGATCCCGATAACTTGTGAATAAGCTTGTAGATATAATCTGTATAGTCACCTTCATAAATAACCGAAATAGAGGTTGCAGGCATTCCCGAGAACATAGAGTTTGTCCACAGAGCCGGCTCTTTTTCGGGATTTGCCTCATTGTATGTGATTATCTCATTTGCCATACCTCTCCAGGAGGCTATGTCGCTCTGGTTTACCACTTTTTTCTGGAGAACCTGAGGTGTAAAGAGATAGGCAGCTGCTGCAAAGGAGAGAACTGCTATTACATAGGGCAGATATTTTTTATAATTTATCATATTAAAAGTTTTTTAAATCACTCTTTTACTTTTTGCAGATCTCATCCAGCACTGCAGCCATCTTTTTTGTAAGCTCTCTTCTGGAGTATTTTAAGATATCTCCCTCCATCACCGGAGCACCTCCAATTGTGTAAAGTGCATATTGGGCATCGATCCACTTTGCTACACCCGGGTAATCTTCATAATCAAACATCTCCCCCGCCCTGCTCTCTTCCAGCGCAATATCCATATCTCCCCCTTTTGGTCCAAAACCAAGGATTGGCCTGCCCGCTGCCAGATACTCAAAAAACTTCCCGGTCATTATTCCTGCAGACTCCGGTTCACGCCCGGAAGCGAGCAACAGAACAGTGGCCGCTCTCTGTTTATGTATTACCTCATTGTGAGGCATATAGTCCATCTTGACCAGATATGGCTCCAAGCCGTATTTTGCAATATCCTCCAGAACAGAGCTATCTATATGGCCTATCAGCCGAATTTGCAAACTCTCTGCCAAGCCGGTTTTGCCGGCCCCCACTCTCCCCCCAAGAGTCTTCCATAAAACAGTTGGGTTTTGGGTGCTAACAAACAGCCCGGTATAGGTTATAGTGAACTTCTCCTCCGGCACAACATCCATCTCGCAAAAATCTGCGCTGTCGTAGCCATTTGTAATTACCTCTACTCTCCTTTTTGGGTTGAGCTCCTGAAGCTCTGCGGCAATTGTGTTGGTTACGGTAACAATAGCATCTGCACACCTTATTACCCCTCTCTCCATCTTTTTATGTAGGGCCTCTACCGGTTTTGTGCAGCCCAGGTATTTGAAGTTGTACATCTTTGTCCAGGGGTCGCGAAAATCTGCCAGCCAGGGGATTCCGGTTGCTTTAGAGACCCTCTTTGCAATAAGGTGCATCGAGTGTGGTGGCCCAGTGCTTACAATCACATCTACAGGGCTCTTCTTTAAATGTTTAACCAAAAAGCGTGCAGATGGTGAGATCCATAACATTTTTGGATCCGGAATAAAGAGGTTGCTTCTAATAAAGAGCGAAACTCTCTCTGAAAATTTAGATTTGCCGTTACCGCTTTTTATAAACCCAGGTTTGACTCCGCTCTCCTTTTTCCCGGTCAAGAGTTTGTAGATAGAGTATGGCTCGGTAATCTCTCTCTTGATTACCTCTACCCCGGAAGGGATCTCGCTTAGAAGAGTTTTGTCTACAGCCATAAACTCCGGGTTGAGCGGGGTATATACAACCGGCTCGTAGCCAAACTCCCGCAGATATTTGACAAACTTAAGCCAGCGCTGAACTCCTGACCCCCCGGCCGGTGGCCAGTAATAGGTAATAATGAGAACTCTCTTCACCGGATAATTTTTCTAACCTCTATTTATTTGATGAAAATCTCGTAAAGCGCCCTTGTAACATCTCCCTGAATTGTGGTAAAACCATCTTTATATTTTGGGGAGTAGCCGTTTGTCATCATTACGATTCCGAATCTCTTCTGTGGTTCAAAAAACATTGCGCTGTAAAGACCGTAAGCAGAGCCTGTGTGGCCAACCATCTTCTCTCCCGGTATAAGATTTTCGCTTGTCCTTAAAGCAAGGCAATAAAACTCGCCTGTCCCGGTCTCAATAACAGGGGCCTGCATCAGTTTGGCACTCGCTTCTGAGATAATCCTGACTCCGGTAGCAGGCACCTCTCCATAGTTCATATGCATTACCATATAGCGGGCTAGGTCGTATGCAGATATCTTCATCCCTCCGGTCGGTGAGAAGAGAGGGGTGCTGTAACCCATTACATAGGCAGAGTCAATCTCTTTTGCCCTGCTCACATATGCCATCGGCTGGTGTTTGAAGATCTTCTCCGATCCCTCAAGTGTGTCGATTGGTTCGTAGCTGTAAAGGGGAACAAACTTAGCCGCATCCAGTGAGTCCGGGTTGAAGTTTGCATATAGACCAAGTGGTTTTAAAAGCACCTCAACAACATAGTTGTCAAATCTAACACCTGCATATTTCTCTACAATGGCACCTATTGTGTTGAATCCCAAATTACAGTACTCATATTTTGAGCCCGGCTGGTAGTCATTATAACACTTTGCAAAATCTGGATTGGTTGCAGGGTTTAGGTAGTCCATACGAAAATATCCCTGAGTATCGTTAAGACTTGATGAATGCGACAACAACATCTTCAATGTAATTACCACATCCGGGAACTTCGGATTTCTTACCTGAAACCCGATGAGGTCACTTACATCCATATCCAGGTTAAGTTTCTCCCTCTCCACCAGGGTCATAAGCGCAGTTGTTGTGAATGACTTAGATATCGAAGCTATCCGAAAGATGTCATCCTGAGCAATTGGAGATCCCTCCTCTATGCTCTTTTTCCCGAAAGTGGCGCTGTAAACTATCTCCCCATCCTTAACCACAGCAACGGCAAGACCAACCGCCTTAGTGCTGTCTAAGATTATCCCCATCTGCTGTTGAGCCCTCTCCTCTTTAGTTTGACTGCAGGCCGCAAACATAGTTATGGCCAGGATTAACGACAAAATCTGCCGGATGTTAAATCTGTTTTTCATAAGCAATTCTTTGATTAGTTACAAAAATAGTGAAATTTGCTGTATCCTGAATGCCCGCTTTGCTGCAAGTATGAATCCGGGAGGAATTAAAGTCGTTTATATGAGTGGTAGAATTTTATCAACACCCTTTATTGCCGTAGATTTTCCGTGTGACCCGCCGCTAATTACTATATACTTTTTATTTTCACCTCTCCAGGCAGCAAAAATTTCATCACATCCCGCTTTTTCTACAAGCTTGTCTCTCTCCCCGTAAATTAGCATCAATGGATAGTCTGCCAAACGAGCATTTCTTACCATAGCATCCATTACCTTCTTTGATTCATTCATATAATGCATACTGAAATACTTTACCAGCAGAGTATCGCGGTTTCTTTTGTACGACTCTTCTCTGTCTGCATCATCTTCAATAGTTGCCGGATCTCCTCCCATATTGACTATCGGTATATGTGGTGCAAAAATGTAGTAGCCTATATATTTGAGATAATCTCCGAAACCAGGAGACATCCCTTTGACAGATTTTAGTTTATACGGAGGGTTAACCATAATTAGAGCGTCAATTTTTTGCAGCTCATTCCCCACTTCAAGGGCAACTGCACAGGACATACTGTGTCCGTATAAAATTACTTTACCGGTTCTATCGTTGTAAAATTTATCGCTCTTGATTATTTCTACGTAGTCTCCAATAAAATCGTCTAAATTATTGTCGTCGCCCCTTTTACCCTCTGAATATCCTGTCCCGCGGGGATGTATCACAACCACACGATTCTCATTATTGCTTAATTTCTCAATAATATCTCTCTCCTCTTTATGGTTTATGCCTGTAATTCCGGAAATAATATAAATTGTATTTAAAAAATTACTCCCTGGAACATACTCATAAACAAATATTTTAAGGCCATCTCTCACTACAACAAAGCAGCCCACTTCACCCTCTTTGGGGAGAACTCTCTCTGTGTTTTTCATTCCGCTGCACGAGGTTAATATAAGCGTGAGCAACAACAGCGCACCTTTTATCATATTAGACTTTAGCTAACCGGATGCTTGTATTTTGATTCGCGTATTTTTGACATAGAAGAATTAAATTTTTCAACAGCCATTTTGTATTTCTCTGTCATTGCATAAAGATCGGCTA
>JAUYTH010000110.1 GCA_030695165.1 Bacteroidales bacterium | reverse complement strand
AAATGCAAATTACTCTTTAAATAATATTTACTTTGCTGACTTCTCCTTTAGAGGAGATATCTCATCTAAGTTTGGTAAAGATAGCAGAATTGCACCATTCTGGTCATTGGGTATCGGATACAATATCCATAGAGAAAAATTTATGAAATCGGTAGAGTTTATAAACACATTAAAAATTCGTGGCTCTTATGGTGTGACAGGAAGTCAGAATTTTGATCCATATCAAGCTATGTCAAAATATGAGTTTAACAGCAAAAATTTTTATAATTCATACTCTGTTGGAGCCTATATGGATGAGATAGGAAATCCCGACTTGAAGTGGCAGAAGACATTGAAGTCAAATATTGGTATTGATCTCTCTTTCTTTAAAAATAGATTATCAATCTCGGCAGATATCTATAAAAGTAACTCCAAAGATCTCTTAACATCAATAAGATTGGCACCATCACTAGGTTTCTCGTCATATATGGAGAATCTGGGTGAGTCAGAAAACAGAGGTTACGATTTCTCGATAAGAGGAATTTTATTTAAGAATAAAGACTTTACGTTAACTCTGAGCACTAATGGTAATCATAATATTAATCGCTTGTCTAAGATTTCTAATTCATTGTTAGGCTGGAATTCGAATGTCGATACTGAGACTCAGGGAGCGGGAACCGATATTACAAAAGTGTTACCGAAAGTTCGTTATATAGAGGGGCAATCACTCTCGACAATCTGGGTAGTCAAATCGCTTGGTATTGACCCCGCAAATGGTAAGGAGATGTTTCTGGATATAAACGGAAACAGAACCTATATATGGGATTCAAAAGATCAGATACCTTATGCTACATCTGACCCTAAGCTTAGAGGTTCACTAGGGCTGAGTTTAACCTGGAAAGGTCTATCCTTCAATTTTTATTCGGCATACAGCTTTGGCGGGATGTTATATAATCAAACACTGGTCACAAGAGTTGAGAGTGTAGATTTCAAAAAGAACTGTGACAGAAGAGTATTTACAGAGAGATGGAGAAAACCGGGTGATGTCACTTTGTTCAAAGATGTTAACGATAGAAGTGCAACAAAGCCAACTTCGAGATTTGTTCAGAAAAACAACTATTTAGATTTTTCTTCAATTAACATCTCCTATATGTTCTCAAAAGAGAGTCTGTCAAAATTAAAATATTTCAAATCGCTCAGCTTTGGTTTTACAACAAATGATCTTGCAAGAATCTCTTCAATTCAAATCGAAAGGGGAATTTCATATCCATATGCAAGAACATTAAATTTTAATATTCAAGCAAGCTTTTAATACCCAAAATAACGATGAAAAAATTATATAAAATAGTATTTATAATAATATTACTGTACACAACATCCTGCAGTAAGATATTTGACATAACACCACCTACAGAAGTTAAGGCAGAAGAGCTCTTTTCTAAAGAGGTGGGTTTTTACCAGGCATTGACAGGGATTTACATTAAAATGACTGATGCGAGTTTATACGGTAGAACTCTTAGTTATTCATTTATTGATATAATTGCCAACACATATGTCGTTAGCCAGTATTCATATCTCTATAACCTTCAGAATTATGAATATGAAGATTATTCAGTACAAACTACTTTAAACCAAATATGGAGTCTCTCATATTCAATTATTGCAAATTGTAATAGCATTTTAGAAAATATGGAGGGTAAAGAGGAGCTCTTTTCAAAAGAGTATTCAAGCAATTACGAACTGCTAAAGGGAGAGGTACTTGCAATAAGAGCATTTATTCATTTTAATCTCTTAAGATTATTCGGCCCTCTACCATCTTTAGGTTCAGATCAGATGGCCATCCCATATGTAACAAAAGTCAGCAGAACAGCCTTTCCAAAAATAAAATTTGGTGAGTTTATGACTAATGTAATTGAAGATATGACAACTGCAAGAGAGCTTTTACTCAAGAACGATCCTCTTTTTACCGGTGGAGCTACCGATGCTTCAATTATGTTAAGTTATTCAGATAATGGTTTTCGTAATGTAAGTACAAGAGGTACCAGAATGAACTACTACGTTGTAACAGCATTATTAGCAAGATCATATTTATATAAGAACGATAAAGTAAATGCATACAAATATGCCAAGATTGCGACTGACAATACATACAGTAACTATACGAATATAAGCAGCTATCATTGGTTAGACGGTATATATTCAAAACTTTGGTTAAGTAATACCGAAAATAATAACAACACTTTATCTCACTTTTCAGATGGGTCAACTAGTTGGAAACTAGATATTCCTCAAATTGAGAGGAGCAACCTTTATGAAGCAAATATTTACCAGACTGTTGATGTAAGAAACTTTAAAAACTTCGATGCAAGAGATGGAGGTTCGGGAATTTATCTGAATAAATATACTAATACCTCAACGTGTTGTGTCATTGCACGCAGATCTGAAATGGATTTGATACTTGCCGAGACAGCATCAGAAAATGGAGATGACCCTCTGATCTATATCAACAGACTTAGAAATACAAGGGGCTTGGGAAACTATCCGTTGAACACCTCCTCAAATCTTGAAGAGGAGATAACCAAAGAGTATCGCAAAGAGTTTGTAGGTGAAGGTCAACTCTTTTTCTACTATAAACGAAAAGGTTATACCTCTTTTAAAGGAATAAATGGAAAAGAGTTAAAAGAGATGGGAAGCAAACAATATGTACTCCCAATACCAAGTATCGAAGATGTTTATAGCTTTTAATAATACATTATGAAAACAAAAATCATTATACTGTTTTACACCATTGTAATTTTATGCTCTTGTGTAAAATCCGATCCTTTGGGATACTCAGAACCAAAGTCATCTATCTATTTTAATCTGGTGGGGGCAAAAGTTGAGAGTTTTTCAACTACCCTTGAATCAACTATGGTAATCCATTTCCCGGTGAATTGCTCAGGACTACCTTCGGCAAGTGACAGAAAAATAAAAGTTTCCGTTGTAAACCAAGAGAGTACAGCTGTCAGTGGAGTAGATTATTTACCCATTCAAAAAGAGTATATCTTTCCAAAGGATAGCTTTTCATACAACCTACCAATAACAATTGTTAAAACAGGGAAACTGGATACTCTGGAATTAGTATTAACAATAAAAATTGAGGAGACAGACGATTTCGCAAATGGAGATAAGTTTAAACAGAAAAGCTCTGTCAAATTTTCAAATAAAATTGTTAAACCCATCCTTTGGGATGGTTTTGCATTCTATTTAAAACCATACAGTAAAGTGAAATATATAATATTCCTGCAACTTACAAACAGAAAAACATTCCCTACAATCACAGAGTGGTACGCCGACAGGAATTATTGGCAATCGGTTGTTCCAAAAGCACTGTCGGGATATTTCCTTGATAACTATCCTGTTTATGACGAAAATGGAATTATTATTCAACCTTGGTAAATTATAAAAAATGAAAAAAATATTCTTTTTAACAATAGCCATCGCTCTCTTTTTTCAGTCCTGTATGAAGGAGCTGGGCAATTATGAGTATTCAGATGTTAATAAAATTGTAATTGACAGTATAAAAACATTCTATACAATAGAACAATATACTGTACCGAATATCACGCCGGTTATTTCACAAACCATCGAAAAAGATGAGTCAAACTTATCCTTTTTTTGGACATTAGAGACCTCTGCCGGACTGGATACATTATGTAAAAACAAATCATTTAACTGTGAGCTGTACATCCCACCGGGAGATTATTATTCAGTTTTATTTGTGTTTGATAATAAAACCGGATTATACAGTAAGGTACGCTTTTCGATAAGAGTCGTAAGTGCAATAGGCGAAGGGCTTATGGTTCTAAGTAAGAAGACCGGGAGTAATGAAGCAGCACTAACCTACTTTAGCACAAGTAATAAAGTAATCAAATATCCCTCCTTTATTGGTACTGACCCGGTAAATATCTATTACGTTCGTAAGGGAGCATCCACAGTTCCACTTGTTCACGTGATGTGTAAAGATAATTTGGGGGGAGTTGTTATCAATCCCACAACACTTACAAAGTTTTATAATTTCAAAGATTTCTTTTACATACCTAATACTGTGGTAAATCCTCAATCATACACAAACGTTTGGACACAATATAAGACTTTGCCATCTGTTTATGGCTCATCCTATTACAGTGCTAATTTTGCAGAGTATGTTTGTAACGACAA
>JAUYTH010000238.1 GCA_030695165.1 Bacteroidales bacterium | reverse complement strand
TGTGGATTGAGGTTGCAGTACAATCGGATATCTTAATTCAAGTGTGAATTTATCGTATACATTACCGGAGTAACTGTCGTTTACCCTTGGAGTAAGTGAGTTGTTCGGGTAACCTCGCAGCCCTATAACCTCAGAACCGTATGTGTTGTACCCGGACATTCCATCACCTCCCAGAATAAATCCTTCAAATGGAGAGTATCCCAGACTACGCGAATAGTAACCCAGATAACCGAAGTTAACCCGAGTCATCAATACCAGGTCTCCCAGCAGTTTATTGAATGTAGAGCCCTTGAATGTCCATTTATGGTACTCAATCCATTTGTATCTCTGAGCATCGGTCATACCCTTATAGTCGGTATCTGCAGGACGGAAGAGCGAATATGGCGGGGTGATTTGCAATCCCAACTGGAAATCTGACCCAGATCTTGGATAGATAGGCTGGTCTGTAGAGTTTCTCTGGAGACGAATTTTCCAGCTTATGTTGTTGGAAATACCATCCTTAAAGATAAAGTAATACTGCCAGTCTGTGAGTTTGTAAGATTGAACGCTCAACTCATTGTAGAGAATAAATTCATTATCCGGCCATTTAAGCCTTGTACCTATTCCGGCGGACATTCCATAGACCTCCATACTCTGACCGGAGTTCTGGTAAAAATATGTTGAGTTCGTTTGTTTTGTGTAATATGTAGATACACTCAGCGATGTGGGCTTGTTTCCGAAGAGCCACGGCTCTGTAAAGCTAGCAGAGAAAGCAGTATAATAGGATCCGTTTGTCTGGAATTTTATTGCAAGCTGCTGTCCGTCTCCAAGTGGAACCGGTCTCCACGATTTTTTATCAAACACTTTGCTTAGGGAGAAGTTATTGAAACTAATACCCAGTGTTCCCACAAATGTATTTCCTCCCCATCCGCCTGCGATTTCAAACTGACTGTTGGATTTCTCTTCAAGGTTGTAAGTTATATCTACTGTATTGGCATTTTCATTGGGAACAACACTATAACCGGTAGCAGACATCAGTTTCTCGGGGTCGAAATGGCCCATTGCGGCAAGACCGCGAAGCGATCTCTCCAGGTATGTCTGGTTAAACAGATATCCGGGGCGAGTAAATAGCTCCCTGCGGGCAACCTTCTCATTTGTAACATTGTTACCATTTATAATTATTCTGTTGAAGTTTGCCGGTTTTCCCTCAAACATCCTCATCTCAACATCCACTGAGTCTCCGATTATCGACTTCTCCACAGGAATAACCCTAAAGAAGAGATAACCACGATCTCTGTACAACTTGGAGATGTTTCCGTCCTCTGCCTCAAAGAGACGTTTCTCCATTGATACTACATCATATACATCCCCTTTGGCAATTCTTAGAATGCTGTTTAGCCCCTCACCGTCATAGATAGAGTTACCTGTCCAGGTGATGTCACGAAAATAGTATTTATTACCTTCATCTATAACGAATTTTATTGCCAGACGCCCATCTTCCAAATAGTAGATTGAGTCTTTCAGAATTCTGGCGTCACGATACCCCGCCTCACTGTACTTTTGTAAAAGCAGCTTCTTATCGTTATCGTACTCCTTTTCGTCAAATTTTTTACTGCTGAAGAAGTTTAGGATACGCATATCCTTGGTCTTCTTCATTGCAGATGCAAGCTTTGAATCCTTAATATTGTTATTCCCTTCAAAGGTGATCTGCTTGATTTTTACTCGACTCTTTTTATCTACTACAAAGGTGACCTTAGCAGCATTTACAATCAAAGTATCCTCCTCCTGCTTAACGGTAACCTCTGTCTGTAGAAAACCCTTTTCGACATAGAATTTACGAATAATCTCTGATGATGAGCTAAGAATATAATCTGACAGCTCGCTTCCCCTTCTAAGTTTAAGCCTCTCATTAAGGTCGGTCTTCTCACCGCTTTTTACACCTTCGAACTCCCATCTGGATACACGTGGTCTCTCCATAAGACTGATCTTTAGAAATACGGTATCTTTAGATGTGGAGTCAATATAAATACCAACATCAGAGAAGAACCTCTGCATCCATATCCTTTTGACAATGGACGAGAGCTCATCTCCCGGAATGGTTATTTTATCACCAACAGACAATCCTGTTAGCGATATTATTTGCTCTTCGCCAAGAAATTTAACTCCGGAGACTTTTACTCCTCCAATAATGTAATCCTGAGGTTTGTTATAATCAACGACAGCTCCCCTGGTCAATGTGCTGTCCTGTGCATCTGCCCTGTTAAGGGGAGATAGAAATAACAATAAAAGGATAAGTGGTAATGACTTCATCTGCACTTTTCGACTGTAAAGCTGCAAAGATAGATTTTTATTTGTATCCAAGGTCTGTTTAATTGATTTTGTTAATCTGATCTCCTGTCTTACCATACCTTCTTTCCCTGTCGGCGTATGTGTCCAGAGCTCGTTTGAAGTCATTTTTGCGAAAATCGGGCCAAAGAACATCTGTAAAGTAAAATTCGGTGTAGGCACATTGCCATAACATATAATTGCTTATCCTCTGCTCTCCGCTTGTCCTGATGAGAAGATCGGGATCGGGTATACCTGCAGTACTAAGTAGATTTTCCAGGCACTCTGCAGTAACAGGTTGATCCATTGAGGCAACAGAACCTCGCAATTTCTCTATATATTTATTGACCGCGTTGATTATATCCCATCTTCCGCTGTAACTGAGAAAAATTATAAGTACCAGCCCGCCGTTTAAAGAGGTGGACGCCTCAATGTCAGATATTTTATCTACCAGTGTTTTGGAGAGTCTGCTCATATCTCCAACAGCTCTAAAGCGTACATTATTGTCCATCAATGTAGTACGCTCATTAATTATGGCATCAATCATCAGCTCCATAAGCCCGGATATCTCACTCTGTGGTCTGTTCCAGTTCTCTTCGGAAAATGCAAACAGGCTAAGATAACCTATGCCGTTCTCTGCAGCAAACTCGGTTGCTGCCCTTACCGACTCTACTCCAGCCTTATGACCTGCCAAACGTTCGAGCCCCCGGCCTCTTGCCCATCTCCCGTTTCCATCCATTATAATGGAGACGTGTTTAGGAATTTTACTCATCTGTCTCTATTAGCTTTTCAAATATTTCTTTTATCCTCTCCCCACATCAGTTTTTCTCGAAGGGCATTTATAAAGCCCCCTTTTGTGAGAGATATATATTTAAGATCAAAATTAGCTTTTGATATGGTAACCTTCACCCCAACCGGAATTGTCAAGGAGCGATTGTCCAGACTCAAAATTGCCTCGCCCCACCGACTCTCCACATAAATCTCTATGATGGAGTCATCGGAGACTACAAGGGGTCTGACATTAAGGTTATGAGGAGCAATTGGTGCCAAAATAAGCGCTCTTACACCCGGAAGTGCTATTGGACCACCTACACTCAAAGAGTATGCCGTAGATCCTGTAGGGCTTGCAAGCACAAGTCCATCCGACCAGTAGGGAGGGAGTTCCATTCCATTTATCTTAACGTGGATAGTGAGCATTGAGGGATCTTTCCTTTGAAAAGAGACCTCATTAAGGGCATAGTTGCAAAAGCCCTTTGGTGTTGCTGTTGTCTCAATTGACAACAACCCCCTCTTCTCTACAAGATAGTCTCCTGAGAGAATTCTGTCAATCCAATCATCTCCCAGGTTTGAATCTACGCTGGTAAGAAAGCCCAGGCGACCAAAATTCACACCGGCCACCGGAATATCTTTATCTTTAATAATTGTTAATGACTCCAGAAAAGTACCGTCTCCACCGAAACAGAGAAAAATATCTGTATCTGAGGGCAGGTCATACTCACTTGTAAAAAGAGCCCCCTGTGGAATTTTCATATAGTCGTAATCACACATTTTAAGATAGAAGGGGCGGTAATAGGTAAGTAAAATACCCCTTTTATCAAGTGCATTAAGGATTCCCGAGAGTCTCTTCCTCCACTTCTCGTTTATATCTCTTGCAAAAATTGCTATCTTCATTGAATAAGTAAAGTGTATTAATCGTCAAAAATAGATAAATTTGCATCCATTATGACAAAACTGAGCGTAAATATAAACAAATTTGCCACACTTAGGAACGCAAGAGGTGGCAATCTGCCTGACATACTGAAAGCTGCGAAAGATTGCGAAAGATTTGGGGCAGAAGGCATTACTGTACATCCCAGGCCGGATGAAAGACACATAAGATATAGCGATGTAAGAGATCTTAAACCTATCCTTGGAACAGAATTCAACATAGAGGGAAATCCTATAGACTCCTTTATTGAACTCGTTCTGGAGATAAAACCGGCTCAGGTTACACTGGTACCAGACGCACACGACGCAATCACATCTAATTGTGGATGGGATACCAAAAAAAATCTCGAATTTCTAAAAAGAACGTGTAAACTCTTCTCAGACTCCGGCATTAGAACATCAATTTTTATAGATCCCGATACAGAGATGATAAAGTACGCAGCACATACCGGATGCGACAGGGTTGAACTCTATACCGAAGCATACGCCAGGAACTATTCACTCGGGATGAGAGATTCTGCGGTTGAGCCATTTGTAATTGCAGCAGAAACAGCAATATCGGCAGGTCTTGGGCTAAATGCCGGCCACGATCTTAGTCTTGAGAACCTGCTGTTTTTTCACAAGAACATCCCTCAGCTGATGGAGGTCTCAATTGGCCACGCACTTGTATGCGATGCTATATACATTGGTCTGGAAAATACTATTCAGGCCTATCTTAGGCAGTTAAAAAATTATTAATTATATTTGTAGTTTAAATTGAAAAATCAGATGAAAAACGCATCAATTATCACAAACATTATTCTTACAGTAGCAGTTATTGTACTGTTTATCTTACACTTTACATCAAAACCGGGTACTAACGGTACCTCAGAGACCAGTCAGAGCGAATTTGCAGCAGCCGGAGATATTGTATTTATTCAGATAGATTCTCTTATAAATCAGTACGATATGTTTAATGACCTGCGTTCGGAATTTGAGAATAAAGCACAGACAATACAGAACGACCTGAATAAAAGAAGCCGGACCTTTGAAAATGATGTTAAGGATTTTCAGCAGAAAGTTCAAAAGGGTCTCATAACCCGTTCTCAAGCAGAGGCTCAGCAGCAGACTCTTGCTCAACGCGAACAAGAACTTCAGGGTTATGCACAGCAGAAACAGTCGGAGATGTCCGAAGAGGAGGCTGTCCTTTACAGAAAGGTGTTCGACGCACTCAGTTCGTATCTGAAAATTCTAAATCAAGAGAAGAGGTACTCCCTTATCGTCAGCACTACAGGTGCAACTAACACAATACTTGATGGAGATCCTTCTCTCAACATCACAAAGATGGTTGTTGACGGGATGAATCAGGAGTATATCAAAACAAAGTCCAAATAGTAAATAATAGAGCATTGGGTGAAAATTGCCATTCTATCTTGTTTTTACCCATACCGTGGAGGAATAGCCCAGTTCAATGCAAATATTTTCAAAGAGCTGGGCAAGATTCACGAGGTAAG
>JAUYTH010000105.1 GCA_030695165.1 Bacteroidales bacterium | reverse complement strand
ATCAATTAAGAAAGATGATTTACTTGGCAGACCAGTTGAGTTAAACTTATGGTATTTAGAACGGTTTTACGATTTGTATAATTCATCAAACAGTGAAGCAATTGAAATAAATGTTTCAGATTTTGGCATTGACGGCATTCAATGTCTCAAAGCAAATATGACTGATTGTGATGAATATGACGCTTATCTTGCTATAGTTCCGGGAAAATTTCTCGCAGACATATATTTAAAGCATGGAAGCCGTTTGCTACAGGGAAATGTGCGCGCTTTCTTAAGTCTAAAAAACAATGTAAATAAAGGAATCCGAAAGACAATTATTGGTGAACCGAATAAGTTCTTCACTTATAATAATGGGATTGCAACCATATCTGAGACAATTGAACTTTCGGCTGATAGAAATAAAATTTTATCTTTTAGAGGTTTACAAATAATAAATGGTGGCCAAACAACAGCATCAATGGCTAGTGCTGTTATTAAGAAAGACAATGAATCATTAGAGAATATTTTTGTGCCAATGAAATTGACCGTACTAAAATTTAATACTGAGGCTGATGACACAGAAAGGGACAAGCAATATAATGAAATGATTCAAAAGATATCTGAATGTGCAAATAGCCAAACAAAAGTAACGCCTGCTGACTTCTTTTCAAATCATAAGTTCCATACAATGATGGAAACATTGTCTCAATCAGCTAAAAATTTTGCTCCACCTGCAAATGGCAATCCATTCCCTACAGTATGGTTTTATGAACGTTCAAGAGGAAAATGGGAACAGGAACAAATGAAACTGAACTCATCACAGCGAGACAAATATGTTAGGAAATACCCAAAAAATCAGGTTGTAAAAAAAGAACAACTGGCAAAATGTATGATAATTATGGATGGGTATCCATATATAGCATGTGATATAATCTCAAGAAGGATGAACCATATTGCACCAACAATTGATACAATATGCGAAAATTCAATAGAACAAATTAATGATTACTTCTTCAAGAAATCAATTGCATCAATCATAATATACAATGAAGTTGATAAATTTATTGGGAAACAGTCTTGGTATCCTAAGGGAGGAAACAAAGCACAAATTACACCTTATTCTATTGCAAAGTTGTTAAATTCAATTCCTGGGAATAAGACAATTGATTATGAATTAATATGGAAAGGACAGCGTCTTTATCCTTCATTTATAAATGAGTTAGAAACTGTCACAATAATGACTCATAGGTTTCTGGAGGATTCAGAGGGTATTATTGTTCGAGAGTACGCCCGACACAAAAATACTTGGTTAAAATTTAAAAATATACCTTATGAAATATCTGAGTCCTTTTCTAATGACTTGAAAAATCTTTCATTTGAAAAAAATGAAGAGAAGCAGGCAAAAAAAGAACGTAAATTCAACAATGATATTGATGCTTCAGTTGATGTATTTAAGCTAGGACCTAGTTATTGGCTGAATGTGCACAAAAAAGTTGAAAATGAGAACATATTAAACTTTTCCGATAAATCATTTATAAAATCCATCGCCGATTTGATTAGTAAGAATAATTTACCGAGTGCTTCTCAGGCTAAAAAATTAATTAAGATTTTCAATGCTGCAGAAGATGCAGGGTTGATTTTTGATTAGCAAAAGTTGAATAATCGATAGGTCGGAATCTTTGTGATACTTAAAAAAACAAAAACAGCAATTCACTTAGCTTATTAATTGTGGTTTTGATATACTTATATCGAAAACCAGCAAATTGACAGTATATCAATTAACTAAGATTTCCATGTAGCAGTCAAGAAATTCTTCCGTTATACCTTTAAGTTTTCTACGTTGATACAGAGCATATAATTCTTCAACTAAAGAGTAAGAGAAGCACTACGTTCCTAATAAAGTCTTACTTATTCCCCACTTGCTTTTTTCCCCCCGTTTTCAATTCAGCGTTGGCTTGAAAGCTCTTTGTAACCTAAGGAACGAGGATTGCCTGAACATTGTTTTTTTTTGGACTTTTTTTGTCCATAAAATTATTTTCCTTATTTTTGGACATAATTTGACCAATATGGCATCGATTAAAAAGATAAAATCATTTGGCGAACATCTTAGAAATATGAGAGAGGAAGCAGACTTAACGCTGAAATTTGTTTCTGAGCAAATTAGTATTGACACTTCTTTGCTTGCTAAAATCGAACGCAATGAAAGACAACCAACAAAGCAAATAATAAAGCAAGTTGCTGATTTTTTTAAGGTTGATGAGAAGAAGTTGCAAAACGATTTTTTAAGTGATCAAATTGCTTATAAAATTCTTGACGAAGAAGCAGATTTAAGCATTTTAAAAGCTGCCGAAGAAAAAGTAAAATATCTTAAAACAGTTCACAATGGAAAATGAAATTAGAGTAGTAGAATTATTTGCAGGAGTTGGTGGATTTCGATTAGGACTTGAGGGCTGGAATGGAAAATCTGCATCTTCAGGATATGAAAAAGGATTGAACTCTCCATACAAAATTGTATGGAGCAATCAATGGGAGCCTTCTACAAAATTACAGCATGCTTCTTTGGTTTATGAAAATCGTTTTGGTAAAGACGGTCATTCGAACAAAGACATTTCACAAGTAGATGTTTTAGAAATTCCTGACCACGATTTATTAGTTGGCGGTTTCCCATGCCAAGATTACTCTGTTGCTACTACCTTAAAAAACTCAAAGGGATTAATTGGGAAAAAAGGTGTTTTGTGGTGGAGCATTCACAATATACTTTCTGAAAAAA
The DNA here is from genome assembly GCA_030695165.1 of Bacteroidales bacterium. GTDB lineage: Bacteria > Bacteroidota > Bacteroidia > Bacteroidales > UBA932 > Bact-08. The sequence continues at coordinate 7,459 of JAUYTH010000105.1, read as the reverse complement.
AGAATAAACCAAAATATTTATTTCTTGAAAATGTTGACAGACTCCTCATTTCGCCATCAGGACAAAGAGGAAGAGACTTTGCAATTATTTTACAAAGTTTAAACAGTCTTGGCTATGCTGTAGAATGGAGGGTAATTAATGCAGCAGAGTTTGGAATGCCACAAAGGCGAAGAAGGATTTATATACTAGCATATTTAAGTGGATCGACAATTTATGAAAGTTTAAAAGAGGTTTCACCAGTTGAGTGGATACTTGAAGAAGGAACTTTGGCAGAAACTTTTCCAGTAACAACAGAGAACACTTTATTTCCAACCGAATTTGAACTCAAAGGAGACGTTGTCTCAATTTCTGAAAATTTCAATAAATTTGGAACGACGGGGCTTTTTGAAAATACTGGAATTATGATTAATGGGTGGGTAACAACCATAAAAACACATCCAAATTATTATGGAAATTACACTCTTCTGAAAGACCTTATTCAAGAAGATGAGATTAAACCTGAATTTTATATAGATAAAAATGACCTTGACAGATGGGTTTATTTAAAGGGTCCCAAAAAAGAAATGAGAATTAATACACTTGGTTTTGAATATAACTATAGTGAAGGAGGTATGATCTTTCCAGATTCGCTCGACAAACCATCTAGAACTATTATTACAGGTGAAGGGGGTCAATCTCCATCAAGATTTAAACACGTCATACAAACGTCTAAAGGCTTCAGAAGACTTTCTCCTGTCGAACTTGAACGCTTGAATATGTTTCCAGATAATCATACCCTACTTGAAGGGATAACAGATACAAAAAGAGCATTCTTTATGGGTAATGCTTTAGTTGTTGGAGTTATTGAAAAAATAGGGATTTCATTAAATGAAAAAAACAAACAAACAAGTAAAGAAACAAGTAAAGAATGGCAGGATTCCTATTCAGTTTAGATAGCACAGAATCACTTATAGATTCTATTAGCAAAGGGATTTATTCGACGAGATTATCACCACCAAATAATGTTTGGCGGATTCATCATGAAGGCACTTTTGCAGATTATTGTTCAATGAAAGAGGGTGATAATGTTTACTTTTTTATAGATAGAAAAATTTATGGAATTGGGATTTTAACCAACATAAATGGTGATTGTAAGTTTTTAAACTATCCAAATGCAAATTTACCTACTGTCCAAAATTATCATCAAATCCAAGAACAACTATTATTAGACACTGGAGACGATACAAGTATTAATCATCGATTTATTTGCTCATTTATGCCATATCCAGTTTTTTTTAGAAATGGAATTGATATGGATGAAATACTTTCTTCCTCTCCAAGCAGCTTTAAAATATTGAGGGCATTCTGGAAGTTAAGTTTTATTAAGTTTTCAGATGAAGAAAATCAAGCATTCAAAAACATATTGCTCAGAAGAAATATTGATGCATTTGAATATCCAAGCAATCATAATACTTTTCAATCAGAATATCTGGCAACTCACAGTATAATCAACTCGAAAACGGAACGTAATAATAACTACTCCCTGTCAATTGCACCCTTCTTAACTACTATTGCCAATGAAAATGGCAGTTTAAAACACGAAATGGCAGTAGAAGCTGCAATAATTTACCAACTAACCACAAACCATAATGAAACTATTAATATTTTTGGCAAATGGGATTACTTATCTCATCAGGTAATTGCATCACCATTTAAGCCAATTGATTACATAGATAAAATGGATATATTCGGTTATCGTTATATAGAGAACCAAAAACCAACATTGAGTAATTATCTGGTTATTGAAATCAAAAGAGGTTCAATTAATACACAAGATATATTACAACTAATGAAGTATGTTGATTGGGTAAAAAACGAATACTCATTTGGTGACTATAGTATGATTAAAGCGTTTTTAGTGGGTTATGAATTCACAAATGATGCATTATCTGACTTCGCTGAAATTGTAGAAAGAAAGTATATTTTCGGAGTTCGTCCAGCTGTTTCTGCAACTTGGAATGACGTTAAACTGGTTACATATTCATTTAACAACCAATCCAATTTGTTAGATTTTGAAATTAAATCTGAAATAAATGGATAAAAAATTACTATATAATCCCAAAGATAAAAAATCTGTAATTGATTATGCTAAGCTGCTTAAAGAAAAAACATTAAGACAGATTTGCGACCCTCACATTTTAGAACACAATTATTTAGGCAAGGGTAACTTTGGACAAATCCTTGAAAAGTTTTACTTCGGTTATGAACCTAATTCAAAATCTGAACCAGATTTTATTGAAATAGGGGTGGAGCTTAAAACATCACCATTAAAACAATTAAAAAATAACGAATATAGGTCAAAAGAAAGATTGGTTTTAAATATTATCAACTATTTAGACGTTGTCAATCAGCAGTTTGAGAATAGTGATTTTTGGAAAAAGAATTCAAACATCCTCTTGATTTTTTATTTGCATCAAGCAGGTTATGATATTCTTGACTACTTAATTAAATTGGTTGATGAATGGAATTTTCCTAGCACAGATTTAGAAATAATAAAAAAAGATTGGGAACTAATCAAACAGAAGGTAGCAGATGGAAAAGCACACGAACTTTCTGAAGGTGATACATTTTATTTAGGCGCTTGTACAAAAGGAGCAAATGCCAACTCTATCAGAAAACAACCTAACAGTGATATTCATGCAAAACAAAGGGCATACTCTTTAAAACAAGGTTATGTAAATCATATAATAGCTTCAATTTCAAATGGAACAACGGGAATATATGGAAAGTTAATACCCACAGTGGCAGTTGCAAAAGAGCTAACAATTAACCAAATAGTAATTTCAAAATTCCAGCCTTATATTGGAAAAACAATTGAACAGATACTAAAAGCAAACAGTATTGTTCTTAATAAAAAAGCTAAAAATTTTTATGCAAACCTTACAAAAGCTATTTTAGGGATTGAACTTGAAAAGGAAATTGAAGAGTTTGAAAAAGCTGAAATTATTGTGAAAACAGTGAGGCTTAAAGAAAATAATCTACCAAAAGAGGATATTTCATTTCCAAATTTTAAATACGAAGAAATTGTAAATGAAGAATGGGATGACTCAAATTTCAAAGACATTTTGGAGCATAAGTTTTTATTCGTTTTCCTTCAATATGAAAACCAGCAATTGATTTTAAGAAAAGTGAAATTTTGGAATATGCCCTTTACTGACATTCTCGAAGCTGAGAAAGTTTGGACTAAAACAAAAGACATCGTTACCAAAGGATATATTGTTAGAGAAATAAAAGGAACAATACGTTATACTAACTTTCCCAACAAATCATTTAATTCTGTGTCACACGTTAGACCACACGCTAGTAATGCTGCAGATACATATCCATTACCGACTATAGATAAATTGACAAAAGCAAAAGAATATACAAAGCATTGTTTTTGGCTTAATAATACTTACGTTAGAGATGAGATCTTTTTAAAATAACCAACAAGAGATTTTCTTAACAAGAACAGATCAAAATAGTATTTTAGCTCACAATTATTACTATTTTTGACACCGAATTGCAAAAATGTAGCACCGGCGTTGTTTTTATTTACACTTTTTTCAATTTGAATCTAGGGAGAAACGGGTTTAAGTTGTACTTATATAGGTCCGGGTTCACCCTTTTTGCTCTTAATGTGCTTTTAGAATATTAAAATATATTCAAAATTAAATTTGTTTTAAAATAAACACTTTATAAAATTACTATGAATACAAAAAATCTTTCGCGCTTTGGTGCTTTTATGCTGGTATTAGTATTGGCCGTTACCTCTTGTAAACCAAGCACTACTTACAAAATCACAGGATTCCTGGATGGCTTCGAAGATGGCAGCAAGGTTATTCTAATGTCTATGTCAAACAGAACTTTGACAGATACTGCTGTTGTAGAGAACGGAACCTTTACCTTTACCGGTAGCGTAGAGGAGCCATCTATGTACTATCTTATGGTAAGTGAGAAAAGGGCATCTACTCTCACTTTTTACAATGAGAACTCCAACATTACCATCAAAGGTCACGCAGACACACTAAACAAGGCTGTCATTGAGGGTAGTGAAATTCAGGATCAGTATCAGCTTTACAACGACAGAGTTAAAGCCCTTGGCGAGAAATTCAAAGTAAATGAGTTAAGAACCGAGATGTACTCAAGAGGTGCTCAGGGAGTTGTAACCGAGGAGAGGAAAAAAGAGATTGAGGCCATCCTTGATACATACACTTTAGAGAGCGAACAACTTACCATAGATTATATTAAGGAGTTTCCAAAAGCAAACTTCTCTGTAGTTTTGGTTGGTCGTGCAACATCCGGCAAAAGTGCAGCTGTTGTAGAGGAGTTTATAAATATGCTGGATCCAAAACTTGCCCTGCTTCCAAGTGTTGTTAAGATGCGTGAGACAGTTACGGAGATGAAAAAGACAGAGGTCTCTATGGACTCTTTCATCCCAAATGCCAGCAATCTATCCTATGCGGTAGATAACACCTTTGCAGGAAAAGATCATAAAAATGTAATCTACCTGGCAGTAATGACAAACGACAATGTTTGTGCTATCACTGAAGATGGTAAGGTACTTGTGGTTAGCCCGGCAGGTGTAAAAGTAGCTGAGTTCAAATCTGTACTCACCTCTAAGCCATCTGTAATTGCAGTAGACAAGGCAGATAATATCTATGTTCTGGGAACTATCGTAGAGAAGAAGACAGTTGAATCCAGAGGAAGATCTATACAGGTAGAGACTCCTACAGGGGTTGAGTGCGTTGTATTGAACTCAAAAGGTGTTAAGGTAAGAGATCTTAAACTGGAAGGTATTATTACAGCTACCGGTGCTAGAGTATCGGAAAACAACATTCTGGTTGGTGATACCCGCGGCAGACTAATTAACATTTACGATCTTGAGACAGGAGCGAAAAAATCTTCAATCGAGAAACTTCGCACTTGCTGCGGTATTCTGGATTTTGGAGTTCGTAACAACAACGAGGTTCTGGTTGCTAACCTGGGTGCTTTCCGTGTTAACGGTTATGACTTTACAGGTGCTCCTACAATTGCTTTTGGCCAGCGTGGTACTGGAATCGATGAGTTTCACGGTTGCTGCAACCCTGTAAGTGTTGCTTTCCTATCTAACGGAGGTATTGTATCTGTTGAGAAGGATCCAACCCGTATTAAGGTTTACAGTAAAGAGGGTGCCAAGAAAATTGAGGGTATAGATGAGCTCGTTAAGGGATGTGCATATATTCCAATGATTGTAGATTCAAAAGATAATGTGTATCTTGCGTCTAAAACAGACGGTATTGTAAAGTGCGTTTCTGTTAAATAGATTTAAAATCTCTATTGAATGACTATCCCAAAACAATTCCAATTTTCATTTATCATCTTTGCAGCCTGCGCTCTTCTTGCAGGCTGCATTAATGCTAATAATAGGGCTGCCGATCTTTATCAGGAGACAGCCTTTGTGCCTTCTGCCAATGCGCAACCATCTGCACAGGACTCTGTTCTAAAAATTTCACTTGCAGTTAACGAAGCCTACTGTCTCAAGACTGCCTGCTCCTGCATTGCAGATCTATCTGCAAGGGAGTACGACCAGCTTGTGGAGGTTCTTCTCACAAAATACAATATTGACCTTCAACTCACATACTACATAGAGGAGTACGAGATGGTAGATTCTTTAAGGACCAAAGCGTTCGACGGAGTGATCTGCAAACCTTGGAGTGCTTTTATGTTGGTTCCGGAGTATAAGATCGACTATAAAAGGGTTGCAGATTTGCTGGACCCATCCAATAATCAGTGGCTAACCGGCCATTTTATTGTAAAGGTTGAGTCTGAGATAAAGAGTATGGAAGAGATCACCGGCAAGTCGCTGGCTATTGGTCAGCCGGACTCCTATGAGAAGTACCATCTGCCTATGGCAATGCTTAAAGAGGGCAAGATTACTCCAAAAGAGTTTTTATTCAAAGCCAGCTGCCTGGAGACTCTTAATATGCTTCACGAGAATGAGGTAGAGGTTGCTGTAATCTCAGATTACTCTCTTACGGCAAGTTGTGCAGTAGATTTTACAACTCCGGATGAGTTTCGCTCTATAGGAGTTACTGCGCAGATGCCTTTGTGCTCCGTTATTCTGGATATGGCTAAGGTGAGTGAGGCAGATGCGCTTCGTCTTCAAAAGGCGCTTTTGGATATTTCGGGAGATAGTGCTCCTGCAGGGCTTTTGAGCAGAGGTTTTGTGGCTCCGGCAAGCTGGATACCTGTGCCTTATGTTACAGCTGAAACAAAATAAGCTATTCTCAATATCTAAAATCTATCAGTAATGGATCGAAGGAAATTTTTGGTCAACTTAGGGAGGGGTGCGTGTGCAATTGTGATTGGTGGCGTAACCTACAGAGTGGTAAAAAACCAGTTAAATCCTCAGGGGGCGGGTCCCAAAACCAGGTTTGTATGGGCTATAGACCCTCACAAATGTAACGGATGCGGGATTTGTGAAGTTGCCTGTGTAAGGACACCATCTGCAGTAAAAGCTGTGAATGATCAAAAGAAGTGCAGTTTTTGTGTAGTCTGCTACGGTCACATCTCCGATAAACAGATTGCTTCAGATAAAATTATCTCAGATGGTAAAAGGGTGTGCCCGCACGATGCTGTTGTGAGGGAGAGCTACTCCGGAACAGTTGACGGTACATTTATCTATACCATAGATGATAAGAAGTGTACCGGTTGTGGCAAATGTGTAAAAAACTGCACCGAGAAGGGGACACAATCTATGTTCCTAATTATTCGCCCAGACCTGTGTATAGCCTGCAACAGTTGCAACATTGCCGCGAAATGCCCGCAAAAGGCAATTGACAGAGTGTGGTTTGGCCCCGAAGATGATTTCAAAGGGGAGTATGAGCTTGAGTATACACAAAACTAAGGTTGCAGATATGAGAAACTTATTAAAATCAATAACATTGGTTCTGCTGCTTTCGGTGGTTGTCCCGTTTGTATATCCCTCAATTGCTGCTGTTTATGCTCAGGAGCAGAATGACCCCAACTGTATTCGGGAGGTAGATGAGAACAGCGATGTGTGGCAGTTTCGTGAGAGTTATGTACCCAAGAAGTACAACCCTACTCCGGAGTATATGGTTTTTGTAGATCTGGCGGTTCTTATCCTGATAATGGTTGCGGGGATGTTTTTTGTCTTGAAGAGAAAGCATTCGCGCTACATTAAGTTCCTGGCAATATTCACTCTTGTCTACCTTGGGCTTATCCGGGGTGGGTGTATCTGCCCGGTTGGTGTGATTACCAATGTGACCATAGGTATGATCACCCCTAAACTTGTAGGTTTGGCAACTCTTTTGGTCTTTATCTCTCCGCTGGTGATTGCCTTTTTTGCGGGTCGTGTATTTTGCAGTTCGGGTTGCCCTCTTGGTGCTGTCCAGCACATCTTCTACAAAAAGAGAAAACATATCCAGCTTCCATTGGT
>JAUYTH010000103.1 GCA_030695165.1 Bacteroidales bacterium | reverse complement strand
GTCACTCAACAGCGGCCTAAGACTGGCATTCAGGTCAGGAGCTGTAAGGGGAGTGGTTGTAGTGGGTCTTGGGTTGTTGGATATCTCCCTTTGGTACATTGTACTCGACCATTTCGTGGAGGATATATCTCAGTCTCAGAAGATGGTAATTATAACAACCACAATGCTAACTTTTGGTATGGGAGCATCTACTCAGGCACTATTTGCCAGAGTGGGAGGGGGTATCTATACAAAAGCAGCAGATGTAGGCGCAGACCTTGTAGGGAAAGTGGAGGCAGGTATTCCTGAGGATGATCCCCGGAACCCAGCAACAATTGCAGACAACGTAGGTGACAACGTAGGTGATGTGGCAGGTATGGGTGCAGATCTATATGAGTCATACTGTGGCTCTATCCTGGCAACAGCCGCATTGGGAGCATCTGCATTTTATATAAACCCCGATATGCAGGTAAGAGCAATCTTTGCACCTATGCTCATAGCTGCAGCTGGAATTGTACTATCCATTATTGGAATCTTCCTGGTTAAAACCAAGGAGGGTGCCGGAATGAAGGAGCTTCTTCGCTCACTCGGGGTAGGAGTTAATGTTAGCTCTCTTCTTATTGCACTCTCTACTTTCGGAATACTCTATATACTTGGTTTGGAAAACTGGGTGGGAATCTCCCTCTCTGTGGTTACCGGGCTTGTAGCCGGTATTATTATCGGACAATCTACAGAGTACTATACATCTCACTCTTACAAACCCACCCGAAAAATCTCTGAGAGCGGTAAAACCGGCCCAGCAACTGTAATTATTTCTGGCATAGGATTGGGGATGGTCTCTACGGCTATTCCGGTTATTACTATAGCCGCAGCAATAATTCTCTCGTTCCTTTTTGCAATAAATTTTGATGTTGACAATATGCTAGCTGCAAAGAATATTAGCTATGGGCTATACGGAATAGGAATTGCCGCAGTAGGGATGCTCTCTACTCTTGGAATAACTCTAGCAACCGATGCTTACGGCCCAATTGCAGACAATGCCGGTGGAAACGCACAGATGAGTAAACTGGACCCTGAGGTTAGAAAAAGAACAGATACGCTGGACGCTCTGGGCAATACAACTGCAGCTACAGGCAAAGGATTTGCAATAGGATCGGCAGCACTTACCGCGCTTGCTCTTATGGCCTCATATCTTGAAGAGGTGAAAATAGGGCTAGTCCACATTGGACAGCACACTATTGATGTTGCAGGCAGAATCGTAAATGTTGCCCAGGCAACTATCCCCGATTTTATGGAGTACTATCAGGTTACCCTTATGAATCCCAAGGTTCTCGTCGGAGTATTCCTGGGGTCGGTAATGGCATTTCTCTTCTGCGGGCTTACAATGAATGCAGTTGGCAGGGCTGCCCAAAAGATGGTTGAGGAGGTGAGACGTCAGTTTCGCGAAATTGCCGGGATACTTGAGGGAACCGGAAAACCAGACTATGCAAGATGTGTGGAGATATCCACTAAAGGGGCTCAGAAAGAGATGCTTGTACCCTCTATACTTGCAATTGTAGCACCTATTGCAACGGGACTTATCTTTGGTGTCTCAGGTGTTATGGGTCTGTTGGTAGGAGGTCTTGGAACCGGTTTTGTTCTTGCGGTATTCCTTGCTAATGCAGGCGGTGCCTGGGATAATGCCAAAAAATATGTAGAAGAGGGTAATTTCGGAGGGAAAGGATCTGATTGTCATAAAGCTACAGTAGTAGGCGACACTGTAGGTGACCCTTTTAAAGATACCTCAGGGCCATCTCTAAACATCCTTATAAAGCTTATGAGTATGGTTTCAATTGTAATGGCAGGCTTAACAGTTGCCTACAGTATTCTATAAAATAAGGCATTACGACATTTGGAGATTTTATTGAATTTATTAGAATTACACAGATGAAGAGATTTTTTCTATCATTATTCTTAATTGTATTTGTCTTTACAAATATAAAAGCACAAAGTGAAATGTATTTACAGGAGACGTCACCAAGCGGAGGGCGTGCTATTTTTTTTGAGTTAGGAGGGCACTCTATCTTTTTTGGCTTTAACTACGATGCCAGGTTCAACAAAAAACCGGATGGTTTGGGAGGAAGGGTTGGAGTCGGTTATATGGCAGTTTCCGAAGCGAGGTTTTTTTCACTTCCTGTGGCACTTAACTATCTAATGGGAAAAGATGGCAGGTACTTCGAGATGGGAGCAGGAGCAACGCTCCTTTCACTGGGAGAAAGGGATGACTATTATTCATATACTGAGATGGGATATTCATCCCCTACCACAACAAACAGAACAAAACTTCTTGGAAATATCTCATTTGGTTTCAGGAGACAACCTTTAAATGGTGGCTTTATGTTTCGGGCGGGTGTAGCTCCCATATTTGGATTAGAAGATGATAAATCATTCTTTTTCTTCCCCTTTCTACCCTATATTAGTTTTGGCTATACTTTCTGATTCTGTTATTGACACAAAAAGAAAAAGGGTGACCATTTAGGCCACCCTTTGATTTTATATTAATGTATAATTATTTGGCAAGAAACTCTGCAAGAAATGCATCAATCTCATCTTTACCAACTTTACGTTTCACGATTTTACCCTCCTGGTCTACAAAGATGTTCTGAGGAATATATCTAACATAGTATAATTTAGCAGCTGCGCTATTCCAATACTGTAGGTCAGAAACCTGAACCCAGGTAAGTTTGTCATCTGCAATAGCTTTGTTCCATACACCTGCATCATTGTCAAGTGAAACTCCAATAATACCAAACCCGGCCTTATTATATTTCTTATAAATCTCAACCAGTGTTGGATTGAATGCACGGCAAGGGCCGCACCATCCTGCCCAGAAGTCAATCATAGTTATCTTGTTTTGAGTATAAACACTTGAGAGTGCTACAGGGTTGCCCTGAGGATCGTTAAGTGTGAACTCGGGAGCCGGCATACCAGCCTCTAACCCTTTAAGAGTGGTTATTGCTGTCTCCATATCTGCAACAAAGCGGTTTCCTGCAAACTCAGGAAGTGCTTTTAAGGCAGCAATTTTGGCCTCCATTTCTGTAACAGGGAAATCCTCTACCTTTTTAAGCATCTCATTAACAGTGTAAAAAGAGTTAGGATTATTTGCAAAGAATGTAGAATCTATAATCAAAATCTCTTTTTGAGCCACTTCGTAAATTGCAATAATGGAGTCTTTTCTCTCTTTAGTAGTTGTCTCTTTGTAAAACTCGGTAAGAAGAGAGTCAAGGTTGTATTTAGTGTTTACTACTTGTTTCTCGGCATTAAGTGCTTTGATAAGTTCATTGGTAACACCACCTGTAATATCTGGTTTGTTGAAAGCCCCTACTGTGGCATTAACGGTAAGTGCAGAGTTGTCTACGAATAACATAACTCTTCCTTCAATACCGTCAAATGTGATAGCGTAGTTCTCCGGAGTTGTCACTTTTCCTTTGAAAGAGAATTTACCTGCAATAAAGTCTGCAGTATCTTTAATAGGCTCAACCCTTGAGAGGTTTGTTAAATAAGCTTTTCCGTCGGTGATGTTTTCGCCTGTAACAGTTCCTTCGATAATGTAACCGTCGTGTTTAGGTGTGCAGGCAAACATTGCAGCTGCCACAACCAGTAATAAGATTTTTTTCATTTATTGATTTTGTTTTAGAGTAATTATTGACTTTTTGAAAGATTATTTTATTGTTTGTGTTTTCACTTTCCCGGAGGACTCTACTTGTTTGAGTTATCATTGACAACTTCGTAACTATTTAGATACCAATTTTTATACATCATATATCCC
>JAUYTH010000067.1 GCA_030695165.1 Bacteroidales bacterium | reverse complement strand
TATCAAAGTTGCTTAAGGGAGAGGTTCCAGATATAGAACTTAAAAAGAATGATAAACTGTACATTCCATCAATTAATGAGTTGAAAACTGATTTTACCGTAACCCTCTCAGGAGAGGTTAAGAGGCCTGGGAGCTTTCCATATGTACACAATATGGTAATCGAAGAGCTCATTTTGCAAGCGGGTGGTCTGTTAGAATCTGCTTCCAGTGCTAGAATAGATGTTTCCAGAATAATTAAAGACCCAATGAGTATCAGTGAATCTGAGATCAAGAGCCAAACATATAGCTTCTCCCTAGAAAAAGGACTAATAATAAGCGGCGATAAGAACTTCGTTCTTAAACCGTTCGATAATGTTGTGGTAAGAAAATCTCCAAGCTATGAAACTCAGCAGAATATAACTATAACGGGCGAAGTCTTGTTTGGAGGTTCATACCCGAAAATCACTCAAAACGAGAGGCTCTCATCTTTTGTCAAAAGAGCTGGTGGGCTAAAATCAACAGCATACCTAAATGGAGCTATACTTACCAGAATTATGACAGCAGAAGAGAAGGTTGCTGCAGAAGCTTCATTAAGACTCTCAAACAAAAGTGGAACGGATTCAATCTTAATTGATAATATAGATGCGAGCGCCACATATAAAGTTAGCATAGAGTTGGAAAAAGCTCTTGAAAAACCCGGCAGCGACTATGATGTTGTATTGAAAGAAGGAGATTTATTAGCGATCCCCAATTTTAACAGTATTGTAAAAATATCAGGAGCAGTTATGTATCCGAATGCTATGACTTATATAGCTGGAATGTCAATAAAGAGCTATATAAACAATTCTGGGGGGTACTCTTTCGGAGCCAGAAAAAACAAAATTTATGTAGTTTATATGAATGGTAGAGTATCTAAAGGCCTTAGCTCCAAAATTGAACCTGGATGTGAGATAATTGTTCCGGTGAAGCCTCAAGGTAAGTCAAAGTTCACTACTGGAGAGATTATGGGAATAACGACGTCGTTGGTTTCAATTATGTCTATGATAATGTTGATAATAAAGAATTAAAAGAATTTTCTTGATAACCTATGTTGGCTACATTACCAAAGAGTAAGATCCAGACCCAAGTCCCCTCCATAAAAAAAAGTTTCTTCTATAACATATTGTTTTTACTCAGTAATATTTTATTTCCATTAGTTACTTTTGCCTACGTGTCACGAATATTGGGACCACAAGGATACGGAAAGGCGCAATTCATCTTTGTTTTTGCTCAATACTTTGTAATAATAGCTGCTATTGGAATCCCTGTATACGGAGTGCGGGAAATTGCCAAAGTACGAAATAATACATCACTCCTTTCAAAGCTCTTTTCTGAACTTCTGTTTATAAACATTCTCACTACTATCCTGTTACTGGCGGTTTACCTGGTTATTATTTTTACTGTCCATTGGTTTCAGCACGATTTGAGCTTGTATTTGTTGGGTGCTCTTCTTGTTTTTGCAGGTTTTTCTACCCTCGATTGGTTTTATAACGGAGTAGAACAATTCCGCTTCCTCTCTATCCGCTCAATCACTGTTAAGGCACTGGCATTAATAGCATTGTTTATTTTAGTCAAATCCAAAGATGATCTTGTTTATTACCTTCTAATCCTTATTTTTTCCATTATTGGCAATAACATCTGGAATTTATTAAAAATAAGGAAGCTGATTACTTTTCGGTTTAAACAGTTAAATTTAATCCAACACTTACCCATACTTTTAACCCTTTTTGGAACTCTCGTCTCAATAAGTATTTATACGTTTTTGGACACCGTATTATTAGGATTTTTGGCCGACGAAACTTCGGTTGGTTTTTACTCAGCAGCCCTAAAGATTAACAAAATAGCAATTCCCTTGGTATTTGCTCTTGGAACGGTGCTTATCCCTAAAATAACCCAAAGCATAGCAAACAATGATACACATCAACTTCAAAAACTCATAGATAAGTCATTCTCCTATATTGTAATACTAGGAATTCCAATCTCTATTGGATTGTTTGTATTTGCTTCGGAATTTATATTTGCCTTATCGGGGACTGAATTTGCGAATGCAACGCTAACTATGCAAATAACAGCACCCTTGGCAATTATAATTGGGTTGGGACATCTGTTTGGATTTCAGTTATTGATTCCCGCCGGGTTAGAAAAGAGATATTTAACAGCCACAATTGCCGGGATGCTTATTAGTGTCTCTCTCAATTTACTGTTAATTAGCAGCCTTAAAGATAAAGGAACGGCTATCGCAACCGTTGTAGGCGAAGTTGTGGTAACTATTATCGCTTTCTACTATGTTTCCAAAAAGATTCAATTGGTGTTTAATTGGGCCTTAGCTTTGAAATCGATTGCTGCATCTCTCATCTTTTTTCCAATAGCATACCTTTTGAGAATGTATGAAGTTAACAGCATTATTAGTTTAATGATTGCCATATGCTGCTCGGCTTTTTTTTATTTCGCCATTCAGATTTTTATTTTTAAAGAGATTAAAATACCAAAGTATTGAACATTCAGGTATCCATCATTATTGTTAATTACAAAAGCGAAAGATATCTCGGTGCCTGTATCGATTCTATCTATTGCTATGTCAAGGGTATAAGTTATGAAATTATTGTAGTAGATAACGACTCTTCTGTAGACTTGCATAATTTTATTGCACAAAAATATCCAAATGTTAAGCTCGTTCTAAATAGCAAGAACCTAGGGTTTGGAGCCGCCAACAATAAGGGAGCAATGATTGCTGCCGGAGACTATCTGTTTTTTTTAAACCCAGACACGATACTGTTAGATAATGCCATTTTAAAGTTTTATCAGTTTCTTAAAGAGGGGTTGCCCAATACAGCGAGTTGTGGAGGGAATCTTATAAATTCTAATAATGAGCCAACCACTTCATACGGAAACTTTCCCTCCTTTTTTCAGGAATTAGGAGATATGGGACTTAGACGGTTTTTTAAAAAACATTACGAAAAACATCTTAGAATTGGAAAGAGCTGCAGCCAATTAACCACTCCAACTCAGGTTCCCTACATTGTAGGTGCAGACATTTTTATAACCAAGAAGATTTTTAAGGATATTTGTGAATTTGACGAAACCTTTTTTCTCTATTATGAAGAGACAGATTTGTATTATCGCCTAAACAAGGCAGGTTATGCATCTTATATTTTACCGGATGTGAAAATTATTCATATGGAAGGTACAGCTCTGTTTTATGAGGGGAAGCTCAATTTGGAAAAATGGGCGATTTGGGAAAAAAGTAAATACTATTATTTTAGAAAACATAAAGGGAGATGGATTGCTGTAACCATTAAAATTATGCAACTAATATCTCTGGTAATTCACTATTTCTTTGGTTCTTCTATATATCCATTGAGAAAGACTATGAAAATTACTTGTAATGCCTAGACTTACAAAAAACAAAGTAAGATGCAGAAACTGAACATCGTGTTTAAAATCACATATCTCCTTTCCCTTTCATTTACAATGGAGCTTGCAGCTCAATCCATATCAACAGGCACCCCTGTATTAGAAGATTTTTACAGAAGAGAACAATTGATGGGGAAAATAAATCCAAATTTTTCATTTGTCTCCTACCCCCTTTTTCCAGAGGAGGCCTTTGGTAGAAATAATCCTTTCTATCCAGATTCTAGCTTTTTAACGTCAGCTCTTAAAAAAAATGATGGCACATTTAGTTTAAACAAAAGGAAAATTATTTTTAGACTTTTACCTGTGGCCTGGACTCAACAATACAACAGTCACCATCCGGAAGGTATCAATGACGGAGCTATGATTCCCGCCCGAGGTTATCAGACTATGATAAGTGCCGGGTTTTCCATCAAATACGATCACTTGAGCATAAAGATCCAACCAGAATTCGTATATGCTGCCAATAAAGAGTACGATGGTTTTCCTCTTACTCGGGAAAATCCCGAATTGGCACATTTACGTTGGTATCAATACTACAATTACTATTTGAATTACATAGATGCCCCCGAACAATTTGGCAAAAGTGCATATAATAAAACCTTAATTGGACAAAGTAGTATAAGGCTTACTATTGATGCCATATCCCTTGGACTTTCGACTGAGAATCTATGGTGGGGTCCTGGAATGCGAAACTCTCTTCTTATGACAAATTCAGCTCCCGGCTTTACACATTTTACCCTCAATACAGTTAAGCCTATCGAAACGCCTATTGGCTCCTTTGAAGGACAAATCATTGCCGGCTGGCTAAAAAGTTCAGGATATTATCCCCCCGAACACGAAAGAAATTACAATGGCAGCGCTCCATTCTTTATGTATAAATTAGACGATACCCGTTACATAAACGGGATGGTTATAAGTTATCATCCTAAATGGATTTCGGGACTGCATTTAGGAATGATACGAAGTTTCCAGGTTTATCACTCCCAAAAGGGTTCTAAATTCCTAGATTACTTACCCATTTTCAGCTCTTTCAGCAAAAAAGCAGCCGGTGACGAAGCTAAACTAAATGCAAAAAGAAGGGATGTTTACAATTCAGTTTTCTTCCGTTTTGTTTGGCCGCAATCCAATGTAGAGATCTATGGAGAACTGGCCAGATCTAATTATTTTTGGGACAGTCGCGATTTAATAATCCAAGCAGAACATTCAACTGCATATAACCTGGGATTCAGAAAATTATTTCTTCTCAATACTCGCAAAAAAGAATCTATCCAGATTCATCTGGAGTTGACACAGCTGGCTATGAATGCGAATACAATCCAAAGAAACGGACAAAGTATGTATACCAGTCAGGTTGTAAAAGACGGATACACCAATAGGGGTCAATTTTTAGGAGCAGGAATAGGACCCGGGAGCAATTTACAAACTCTAAATATCAGTTGGATAAGGTCATTAAAAAAAATTGGCCTTTCATTCGAAAGATATGCTCACAATGAAGATTTCTTTTTTTACGCAGTAAAAGATATAAGAGCTCATTGGGTAGATATAAGTTCTTCCTTAATAGGGAATTGGGATTATAAAAAACTATTGTTTGTATTGGAGCTTAAGGGGATTCTTTCCAAAAATTATCAATGGGTATACGATCCACCATTGACTTTTGATACAGATAAAGATTGGTGGAAACCGGGAGTGGACACTCGTAACTTTCACGGAAAACTGAGTATAATTTATCGCTTTTAGTGGTGAAAAGATTTAAAACCATTGTATTACCGGATGACCTATAAAATATTTTGATATGAAAAAAATGTTTTTTGGATTAATTATATTTCTATCTTTCTATAGTTTTGTTACTTATGCGCAATCTTTACCTGTAGGGACATCGGTATTAGAGGACTATTACCGCAGAGCCCAATTGCTTGGAAAATTAGATGCCACTTCTTCCTTTTGCAGTAGGCCGTTATTCCCTTCTAAGGTATTTGGCATTTCTGTCTTCTACCCGGACAGCTCACTGACTATGAAAGGAAAAGGCATTTTTCATCTTTTACCGATCAATATTTTAAATCAGTACAACAGTCACCACCCACAAGGGATCAACGACGGTTCCATTATCCCTTCGCGAGGATATCAGACTCAACTTAGTGCAGGCATTTATTTTAAATATGGTCCACTAAGTGTTCAACTAAGACCCGAATTTGTATATGCCCGGAATAAGAATTTTGATGGGTTCCCGCAAAATTACAAAAGCCCGACAGATATTAAATATCCCAACTCCCCTTATGTCTATAAAATTGATCTCCCGGAACGGTTTGGGAATAGCACATATAATGAGACATCCTGGGGTCAAAGCAGTATTCGCTTAGCTGTTGGTCCTCTATCGCTGGGAGTATCAAATGAAAACTTATGGTGGGGGCCGGGTTACCGAAATACTCTTTTAATGACAAATTCTGCTCCCGGCTTTAAACACATCACCTTAAATTCTGTGAAACCAATCAAAACTTGGTTAGGCTCTTTCGAAGGTCAGATAATTGCCGGTAAATTAGAGTCATCTGGGTTTACAGAAAATATTCGGGATGAATGGCGCTATATAAATGCAATGAATTTAACCTATAATCCTAAGTGGATTCCGGGTTTATTTTTAGGAGTTAACCGAAGTTTTCTCATCTATAATAAGGATATAGGAAGAAGCTTTGGAGATTACCTCCCTGTTTTTACTCTTTTTAACAAATCTTCTCTTGGAGGGGAAGAGGTTGTAAATAATATGGGACAAAACCAAATACTTTCTCTCTTTATGCGTTGGTTATTTGTAGAGGCCCAAGGAGAAATTTATTTTGAGTACGGGAGGGAAGATCACTCCTGGAATTTAACTGACTTTATTTTAGAGCCCTCTCATTCAAGTGGATATATTTTTGGATTACATAAACTTTTTCTATTAAACAAACATAAAGAGACCTATTTACAATTAA
>JAUYTH010000064.1 GCA_030695165.1 Bacteroidales bacterium | reverse complement strand
TGACCCCAAACAGGCAGCAAATCAGAATCAGACAACAGAGCAAAAATCTGCACAGAGCTCAAAATTCAAAATAGTTGTCTCCGGATTTGAAGGCCTCAAAAAGGCAGCAGGAGAGGCAGTTCGACTTATAAAAGGGGCATCCGAAGTACCGGCAAAAGAGCGTGAATTTGTAAAAGATAAAAAGTTAAACACTGTCTCCTATAAAAACGGCAATACTACCATATACCTCATCCCTGTCAACTACGAAGCAAGAGCAGAGAATCACAGCTATTTTAAGATCTATTGATTTAGGTTATTCCAAAAATTTGTTGAACTCCGATTTTGCCTGCGGGCTTTCGAATAGCGAAGCGTACCCATAGTTTGGCAAGGTTAAAACCAAGATAAACTCATAATTAATTTGCAATTATGAACATATTTTGTACATTTATGCAAATTATTTATGTGTTGAAAAGAGCTGTAAAATACGAGTATATAGATAACTATCTGCTTAATATCAGATCCAAAGGCAGATTTTATTTTACATTTGAAGAGTTAAAAAACACTTTTGACTCTTCGGAGCAAGCGCTTAGAAGGAAAATCACCCGTCTAAATGCAGATAAGAAAATTGCAATTATCCGAAAAGATTTCTATGTAGTCCTCTCTCCGGAGCAAACTATTAATGGGATTATTCCTCTCTATTTATATATTGACGATCTTATGAAATATTTAGAGAGGAGCTACTACTTAGGATTGTATTCTGCCGCAGTTTTATATGGTGCCGCTCATCAACAGCCAATGGAATATCAGGTTATTGTACAAAGTCCAATGAGAAGCATTATCGTAGGTAGCACAAAAATAAATTTCCTGTGTCGTAAACAATGGAGTGAGGAAAATATAGAGAAGAAGCAATCCGCTGCTGGTTACTTTAATGTATCATCTCCAGAATTAACGGCATTGGATTTTATGTCTTTCAATGGAAAAATTGGTGGAATCTCCCGTATTTCTACTATTTTAGAAGAGCTAATTGAGGAGATTAAACCCGCACAAATGTACAGGACGGCTTTATCTTATCCGAACAATTCGGCCTTACAACGTCTTGGCTATATGCTTGATAAAGTATTTAAGCGAGACGATTTAGCAAAATCTTTACGGCGTGCGCTAAATAAAAGATTAGCACAAAATATTGTACTGGCAATATCTTCCCCAAAAAAGGGAAATTTTGACAGAGATTGGAAAGTAGATGTTAATGTAGAAGTTGAAAGTGATTTATGATTCCACAGAGATACATAGAAGAGTGGAAAGAAAATGCTCCCTGGCCACGTTATGCTCAAATTGAGCAGGATTTGGTTATAGTAAGAGCATTGGTAGAGATATTCTCAGATGACTTTTTAAAGAGATCACTTGCTTTTCGGGGAGGAACTGCTTTGCATAAGTTGTATTTATCGCCTCAAGTAAGATATTCAGAAGATATAGATTTAGTACAACTTAATTCAGAACCGATTAGTCCGATATTGAAGCGGATTCGGGAAAAGTTAACATTCTTAGGCACAAAAAGAACTGTTAAGCAGCACATCCATAATAACACAATAATCTATCGCTTTGACACAGAGATGCAACCTGTTATTAATATGAGGTTGAAGATAGAAATTAATACTCGTGAGCACTTTAGTGTTTTAGGCTTAAAAGAGATCCCATTTAGTGTAAAAAGCGGATGGTTTTCCGGAGAGTGCAGTTTGACCGGTTATGAATTGGAAGAGATGCTTGGCACAAAAATGAGAGCTTTATATCAACGCAGGAAAGGTCGTGATTTATTTGATCTGTATTGGGCACTTACAAATCAAAATGTTGATGTAGAAAAGTTAATTAAATGCTACAAAGTATATATGAATTATTCTGTAAGTACGCCGCCAACACAAAACCAATTTCTTGCTAATATGGAAGAAAAAATGAGTGACCCCGAATTTATTAACGACATATATATTATTCTTAAACAAGGCATTGAGTACGACAGCACAAAAGCATGGGAAATAGTGAGGGAAAATTTAATAGAAAAAAGTTGATGGGTTTTTTTTCTAAACATAGTTTTATATCTTCGCACACTCAAACAGAACAAACAGGGAGAGATGCAGGAGTGGTTGAACTGGCCCGCCTGGAAAGCGAGTATACCTCAAAAAGGTATCGGGGGTTCGAATCCCCCTCTCTCCGCCAAAGAAGAAAAAGCCGGGCAAAAGCCCGGTTTTTTGTTTCCGGTAAGTGCAAAGCTTGCTTTAGCACGAAGACGGAAACAAAAAAACTTATGCACAGCATAAGGCTTTTTCTACTTTGAAGCCCCCCCACCAGGGGATCACCGAACGAAGTGAGGTAATCCCGAATTAAACCAAGCTTGCTTTATACGGCTATCTATAGCCGTGGCTTTTTCTTCTTTGAAGCACCCCCTCTCAGGGATCACCGAACGAAGTGAGGTAATCCCCGAGGGGGCTCCGCATCCTTGGGCGTTTTTTGTAATTAATTGTAATTCAAAGATATCATCCCGATGACTTTGTGTTTAAGATGGAGTTGACAAGAACTAAATATCACAAAATGTGTATAATACAAAAAACTCCCGAGGATCATGACAATTTTTTATTAACTTTACACTTAACAGCAAAAACCGTTGACCAATGTTATTTTTTCGCTTAAAAATATCATTAATTTTTCTGACAATAGTTTGTTGGAGTTGCGACAGGTTGGTGACGGATGGCAACATAAGTGCCAAAATAACAACTACTTCCCAGTGCAAAGGCACATCTGCAAACTCGTTTATCAACTTAGTCTCAGCGGAAACAGGAAAAAGCGCCGGCGTTCTTTATAACTACAATCCGGAGATGGAGGAGCTCTCAATTACACATTTAAATGCCGCAATCAACTGTTGCAGGGTTGCAATAATTACCAGAAGTGTAATTTCTAAGGATACATTAATTATAACTCTGGGAGAGAAGGGAGATGCTTGCAAATGCCTGTGTCTGATAGATATTGATATGACAGTCAAAGGAGTGAAGAGAGGCAACTACATTCTAAAAATTGAAGAGCTATACTTGGGAGATCAGGCAAAAATTGTATTCCCCATTAATTTGGACCAAACCCCTTACGGCTCATTCTTCGTACAAAGAACTACCTATCCTTGGTAGAGTAATTGCCACAACCCTTGCCAATGTGTCATTCCAAAAATTTGTTGAACTCCGATTTTGCTTGCGGGCTTTCGAATAGCGAAGCGTGCCCATAGTTTGGCAAGTCCAGGAATTTTACCATTTTGCAGTTGGTGCACTCCGTGATATTTGATTTGTAAAGCGGCCAGGAGTACATCTGTATGGGAGAGTCGTTAAGCCCTTGAACAAAAAGTATGTCTGATTTGAACCCTTGTGTAAAATTCAAAAGTGATCTTTCAAAATATGCCCCCGGATTGCTTGATGTCGTTCCATAGGTGCCTCTTAATAAATTACAAGTTACAGTGGTAGCTACCAAACCCAACTCCTCTTGATTACATCTGTACACCAAATTTAACGGCCCCGGTGCGTTAGCAATAACACCATTTGTTTGATGCATTGTATTTAAACGTGTTACAATATATCCGCCTTGTGAATGGCCTGCCAAAAAGATCTTCTTAACATTAACGCCTAGTTGCTCGCTTGCTCTGTTTTTAACCCACAATAGGGCTGCCTCAGAGTGCAAAATATTATCACCCATCAATAGATTCTCCTCCGGATAAGCAACACTCACTATCATCATCTCCTTGTCCAGTAATGCTTTGAATTTGTCTAAAACATTATTGGCAGCATCCATTATTTTACTGTCCAAAAATACAGTCCCGTGATACACAATTAGCACATCAACCTCTTTGCTCCCCGGCATATCAATAACAACATCGACACTAACATTATTATAAGTGATGCTTTTGGTAACTCTTTGATTATATGGCGGAGTAACATCTGCAATATCGCTTTTACTACAAAAGAGATTGAAAGGCAAAATATAAATTAAAAGCCAAAACGGATTGAAAATTAGTTTTATCATAGCTACCTTTTCTTTTTTAGATGACATTTAAGGTATAAAGTTAATTGAACCAAGAGATATTTTTGCAAAGTGCTGCATGAATTCATTTCCCATGCAAATCTCACAGCAGGAACGCCAATCTCCCCACGGGCTGAA
>JAUYTH010000049.1 GCA_030695165.1 Bacteroidales bacterium | reverse complement strand
GAAAAAGAATAAAAAGCTATTTTTCCCAGACAGAGAAAATTGATCTAAGATGGCTTAAATTTTTGCTAGTCTGGGCATTAATTTGCTATTCCTGCATTAGTTTACTATATCTATTTGACTCATTCGTCGATATCTTTTCATACAATTCACTGCAAACTATTGGATACACCATAGCATCTGTATTTGTTGTTATTCTGGGGTTTTTCGGGTTAAGGCAGGGAGATCTTTTCTCCGGTACAAACAGGGATTATATCATCAATAAACCTCAAGATGTTTACGAAAACAGGGAGCCGATAGCAAAGCAGGAGGAGGAGTTTATAACCCGGCTGCTCTATTATATGAAGGAGAGCAAACCATATCTAAATCCTGAGATTACTCTTGGTGTGCTTAGCTCTCAGATGAAGGTCTCCTCTGAGTACCTCTCCCGGGTAATAAACACAAGGCTGAATATAAACTTCTTTGACTTTATTGCACACTACAGAGTTGAGGAGTTCAAGTTTATGTGCAAAGATCTCTCAAAAAGAAACTACACAATCATATCTTTGGCCTACGACTGCGGGTTCAACTCTAAGGCCGCCTTTAACCGCGTTTTCAAAAAAACTACCGGGGTAACACCCAGTGAGTACTATCTAAAGGTGAAGTGATACCCGTTTAATGTGAAGTGAGACCCTTTAAAGGCAAAGTGAGACCTCTCTCTGATAGCCTCTCTGTTACTTTGCAAAAACATTTAATATCAAAAAGATGAGAACAACAATTATCTATGCAACATCGCACGGAACTACAGAGAAGGTGGCAAATCTTATTAAAGAGAAACACAAAAACGTGGAGACCACTTTATTTAATTTAAAGGAGGGCAAAACTATAGATCTGAGCCTTTATGACAACATTATAATTGGCGGATCTATCCACGCCGGGAGTATCCAGGGTAGCGTTAAAGAGTTTTGTAAAAAAAATCTTGTAGATCTGCTTCAAAAAAGGGTGGCCCTATATGTGTGCGCAATGAATGAACCGGAGTTTGAGAGCGAACTTAAAAATGCCTTTCCTGAGCTTCTCTATAACCACGCATATGTAAAAGAGGTTGTTGGTGGTGAATTCCTTTTTGACAAAATGAATTTCATAGAGAAGATGCTGGTCAGAAATATCTCCGGTATAAAGGAGACAACCAGCAAAATCA
>JAUYTH010000044.1 GCA_030695165.1 Bacteroidales bacterium | reverse complement strand
GGATGTCTCCTCTTTCGCCCTAATACTCTTTAACACCTCAAATCCATCCATCTCCGGCATCATAAGATCCAGAATCATCACATCCGGAATCACTTGCGAGATTTGTTCAACTGCCTCTGCTCCGTTTGTAGCAACATCAATAGTGTAGCCCTCCCCCTCAAGCATATCTCTAATTTGTATTATACTGGCCTCTGTATCCTCTACCAGTAAAATTCTTACAGAGTCACTGCGCTCTAAAGTTTGAGCATTTCCATCTGTTTGTATTCCGGGAAAGCTATCTATATCATTTAAATCCCGATGATTATTTAACTCTTGAAGATTTAGCGGAATAACAACCGTAAAGATAGATCCCTCTCCCTTTTTGCTCTCTACCGTGATATCTCCTCCAACAAGAATTGCATATTTTCTTGCAATAGCAAGACCCAATCCCGACCCTGAGTGTCTCTTTGTATTACTGCTGTCTACCTGACGAAACTCATCAAAAATAATTGGGATATGCTCCTTTTCTATACCAATTCCTGTATCACGAACCGAAAGAATTAAGTTCTCCTGTTTGGTCTTAACAGAGACCTCCACCTCTCCCTTGTCTGTGAATTTAACCGCATTAGAGATGAGGTTTTGCAGAATATGCCGGCATTTATTATAATCACTATTCAACGAGAGGTTCTCCTGCCCGCTCACTGTGATTCTTATCTCTTTCGGGCCGGCCTGCGGAGCAATCATCTCTGTCACCTCTGCAATTAATTCACTTAAATTAAATTTCTGAATATTATTTTCGTCCCTTCCGGACTCAATTTTTGCCAAATCCAGTATATCATTGATAAGATCTAAAAGTTGTTTACCGTTTCTTGTAATAATATCAAGGTACCCATACTCCTCTTTTGGAATTTTATCTTCTAACCTCCTGTTGAGAACACCGGAGAGAGCAATAATTGAGTTTAAAGGTGTCCTGAGCTCGTGGCTCATATTGGAGAGAAAAGAAGTTTTAAGCCTGTTGGAGTTATCCAGTTGAATCTTTTGCATCTCAAGCTCTCTGTTTTGCTCGGTAAGCTCAGAGGTCATTGATTCCAACTCCCTCTTTTGAGCTTCAAGCTCTCTGTTTTGCTGCTCCAGCAACTGAGAGATTTTAATGTTTTTTCTGTATGCAAGAATACCGCTCATCCTTGCATTCAAAGTGGTGCTTACAGAATTAATCAAATCAATATCAAAGGGTGAAAAGCTATTTACCGTAGAGAGAGAAATCACGGCAACACTCTCATTCTCTACCATAACCGGTATTGTCAATATCTCATTAGGTTTGAACTGTCCATATACAGTAGAGAAGGTGAACCTGCACTCCGGGGAGATTGATTTGATATGGTGAATCTTTTTTGTTGAGAGCACCGGCCCGAATTCACCCTCAAAGTTTACTGCAGAGAAAGGTTGGCACCCTGTCTCATCCATACCAAGACACTCGAAGCGTTCAAATTGTGATCTCTCCTCATTGAGTAGATATAGTGCCCCCATTTGCGCATTGGTCAATTCTATAATATTGCTCAGCAGTTTATGGCAAAATTTATGAGCATCTTCATATACGAGCATATCGCCTGCTAGTTTCGATGAACTCTTATTAAGAATTAACTCCTTCTCAATTGTGTCTGCAAGTTCATTATAAGATTTTGAGAGCTCTCCGAACTCGTTATTTGAGCTATAGCTGCTGCGGGACCCTCTCTCTCCATTTATAAATCGTTTTGATGAGCCGGTCAACTCTGTTAGTGGTCTTTTAATATTTCTAATCAGAAGATATACAATGGCTATAGTCAAACAAAAAATTATGAGGACAACTACAATCAACTGTCTGTTGAGCGAATCATTAAGTTTGTTTGCATTTAGAAATAGCTCGTCCGCTTTTTTAGTGGAAAACCTATCTATAATGTATATTTCTGACATTATTTTATCTACCATCCCTCCGCCGGCACCTAATCTCTTTGTTCTTTCTATGGCTGCCTTGAAATCTTTCTCTCTAAATAGACGTATTGTCTCCTCTCTTATTGATTCCCATCCTACTAGAGATTTATATAAGTTCTCTACATCCTGTGAAGGGCCCAGGTAACGGTTTTTCAGCACCTCAATTTTACTGAATGCATTTGCATCATACTTGTCTATCTCTGCTAAAATCTGTGCCGCTTCAATTTCATCCACAGAGATAACCAAATCCTTCATACCTCTGTGGATAGATAGGACATCAGATTTTATCTCTCCAATTGCCCGACGAACCTGAAGGGGGTGATTGTACATCTTGCTAATCTCCTGTGCAATCCTCTCAGTATGCATCCAGGCGGTCACCGTAAGTAAAATCCCGAAAAACAGAATTATTCCAAATCCTATTTTCAGCTGGGTGCCTATTTTAAAGTCTTCTGATTTCATATAGCTTCTATTTCTCTTTTTTAGTCATTTGGAATATTGCCGAATTTGGAAAAACCTCCGTAAATCCAAACTCAAGCATAAATGCTCTCTCTGTCTCTCCGGTAACCAAATAGGCATCTGCAGATATACATTTTGTTATTTTTTTCAATATTGATTTCCGGTAGAATGGTTTGAAATAAAAAAGCAGATTGCAGCAAAAGACAATATCAAAGTCTCCGAAAATACTACTGGGAGGGCAATAGGCATCTTTAGAGAGAAGATCAAACTGAGAAACAAATACTCTGTTTTTTATCTGCTTTGAAATTATATAGTTAGACCCATGTTTAACGAAATAATTGTGGAGTCTTTTTAGATTAACATTTCCCACCAAATCGGTTGAATAGACCCCTTTTTCTGCTTTTTCTACCTGCTCCGGGTCTATATCTGTGGCAATAATCCTATATGACAACGGAGAGGTTGATGTTTCGATTAACTCCTCACACAGAATTGCCAGTGAGTATGCCTCTTGCCCGGAAGCACACGCTGCAGACCAAATTCTTACCTCTTTTTGTTTGAGTTTGTATTTTGAACTAAACAGAGAAGGAAGAATGAGCTTCTCAAGATAAGCGAAAGTGAGTGAATTTCGAAAAAATTCACTGTAACAAATTGAAAGGGATTCATTTAAAGCTAAACACTCCTCTTTGCTGGAGATTAAAAGTGACAAATACTCCTCTTTTGAATGAACTCCTTTGGCTGTTATTCTCTTTTCCAACGATTTCAACAGAAAAGAGTTATCATATTTTGATATATCGTCACCCGACTCCCGAAGCACATATGATACTACTTCACTTAAAAGAGACTCCATAAGATTATTTATTTTGCTTATAAGTCATAATATTACCAGAACTAATATTTCTGTGAAACACAAATCAAGTAAATATAGGTAATAATATTATATTTTAAGAGTCTATTTAAAACAACTTCCACAAAATTTAATAACTCTTTCAGTTGAGGAGCAACTATTCGAATGTGCAAATTATTGAAAAAATTGAGCTAATATTGTAGATAATTTAGTACTGAATGTGTTTATAAAACCATTTTTCAACTATCGCATCTTTATATGGGTGCTTCTGGCTCTTGCCATAATAATGGGTGGAGTATCACTGGTTGTTGCCTATACATACAACCTTCAAAAAGAGACTGAGAGGTATATTGAGCAATCCAGGAGTAGCGTCAATGTGGCTAAAGAGATGGAGAGTGAACTTGCATCAATTAAGGAATTAACATCCAACTATTTGATGAATAAATCCAACAGATGGCTGGACTCTCTTAAAACCCGACAATCAAAATTTCTAACCCATCTGGAGCGTGCCAGAAGCAGAGCCAACACACCCGAAGAGATTCTTCTTATTCAGCAGATATCTGCACTATTTTCAAATTATGAGCAGAATATTCTGATTGCTGTTTCAAACCTTAGATCCGGAGAGACAGGTAAGGCCAACGCTCTTCTGGTACACTCGGCACAAAACCTGTTGGTAACTATTCAACAAAAAAGCAACGAGTTTATAACCTTCAACCTTAAGGCAGAGGTTTTCCACGAATCTGTAATAAGCCGTACCAATGTTATAATATTAAGGATACTTATATTTCTTGGGTTTGGTGGAATAGCAGCCGGCTTTCTGCTTGGGTGGCTTATCTGGAGAATGCTCTTTGCCCCTATAACTCAGCTTGTCCTTAAGGTGAGGGGGGTTTCTGGAGAAGCTGTATTTGAACAACTTAAGCTTCCTCGCGGAGGAGAGTTGGACGAACTTGGCGAGAGGATAAAGGATTTGATAGACAGGATTAATAGGGCTAATGAAGATCTCTCCAGGAATAAAGAGCTGTTACAATACTCAAATAAGTTCGCCAATCTTGGTAAGATTGCTCCCACAATTGCTCACGAAATACGTAACCCTCTTGCTGCTATAAAGATGCTGGTCTACTCAATAAGAGAGGAGGCTAATTTACCTGAGGCTATAAAGGAGGACTTTGACATTATCTCCCGCGAAATTGACCGCATCGATAATTTTACAAAAGATTTTCTCAGGTTTGCCAAACCGGCAGACCCTGTTCTCTCAGAGATTAATCCGGCCGAACCTCTTAATGAGGTAATTAAACTGCTCACACCAAGATTGGCAAAAAACAATATTAACCTTGTAAACAATACCTCAAAATCCAAATGGGTTGTAATGGCAGATTCCGGCCATCTTAAGCAGGTCTATATGAACATAATCTTAAATGCGCTGGAGGTTATGCCACAGGGGGGAGAGCTTGTTATAGATGCAGAGATGGTAACGGATAGCGATCTTCTGAATCCCGGGAAAAAACGGAAATATCTTCGGCTGGAGTTTGCAGATACGGGACCTGGTATCCCGGAAGCCATTATGAAAACTCTCTTTGAACCATTTATTAAAGGGAGCGATATGGGTGTCGGGATTGGGCTCTCTATATCACAAAGTATAGCAAACTCTCACAGCGGATGGATTAGGGCAGAGAACAAACCAAACACAGGAGGAGCAATATTCCGCTTCTATTTGCCAATTATTAATTAACATCTTTATTTAAGTAATTATAATCAACTAATTGACTCTTTATGTTTAAGTTGCTAATAGTAGATGACGAGCAAAGCGTAAGATACTCTTTCAAAAAGCTTTTTAACTCCTCTAACTACACATTTTGTGAAGCAAGTAATGCCGATGAGGCTATTGTCTCTTTTAAAAAAGAGAGGCCGAGCCTGGTGATTCTGGATATTGAGATGCCCGGCAGAGATGGAATTCAGGTTCTTAAGGAGCTCAAGGAGTTATCTCCAAAAACGCCGGTAATTATCATTACCGCGTATGGTTCGGGCGACAGAGTTATTAAGGCGATGAAATATGGTGCATATGAGTACATTGAGAAGCCTTTTGATATTCCCAGGCTAATGGTGGTTATTGAGGAGGCGCTTAAAAATTCTGTTTCTGAGGAAGAGACACCCGTTCCTGAACCTTTGAAGAAAAAAATACCTGCCCTAAAAAATGAGGAGGTACTCGTAGGAGAGAGTACTGCAATTAAAGAGGTCTTCAAGCTAATTGGTAGGGTCGCAACCAGCGATGCAAGTATTTTGATTGTAGGTGAGAGCGGTACCGGCAAAGAGTTGGTTGCCAAAGCTATTCACAACTATAGTGACCGGGCTACCAAACAATTCATTGCAATAAATTGTGCTGCCATCCCGGAAAATCTGTTGGAGAGCGAACTCTTCGGTTATGAAAAAGGGGCATTTACAGGAGCCGATAAACAGAAGCCCGGGAAGTTTGAAGAGGCAAACGGTGGGACACTTTTTCTTGACGAAATCGGAGATATGAGCCTATCTCTCCAAGCCAAACTGTTGCGGATTCTTCAGGAGGGCACTCTTGAGCGTCTCGGTGGAAATAAAACACTAAAGGTAGACGCCAGGATAGTAGCTGCAACCAATAGGAATCTGGAGAACGACATCATAAGCAAAGCCTTTCGTGAAGATCTTTACTACAGACTCAAGGTGATAACAATCTCCCTCCCTCCTCTAAGAATGAGAAAAGAGGATATTCCTCTGTTAACCCGCCACTTTCTTAGCAGACACTCTTCGGGAGCAAAAGGGGAGAGTATATCTTTGCATCCGGACTCTATGAAACAGCTACTTGAATATAACTGGCCCGGAAACATAAGGGAGCTGGAGAATGTAATTAAAAGAGCTGTTATACTGGCAAAGGGGAGCGTAATTAGCCCCGATCTCCTTTTTGAAGGGGTAGAGAGGCAGGTATTACAAAGCTCCCCGGAGAGATCCAGGCTATCTGCCTACCTTAACTCTAGCATTACCTCAAGCGAAGGGGATGTATATAAACTGGCCATAGAGGAGTTTGAGAGGGATCTTATTCAATGGGCACTCACAAAAACAGGAGGGAATCAGGTGCAGACAGCAAAATTACTTGGGATCTCAAGGGTTATGCTTCACGAACGGATCGAGAAATTCAAATTAAAGTAGATTTTGCGGCAAGTGCATAAAAAACTTACACCCAGCAAACTTTTTTAGCACTAAGCAGATAAAACTTCAACCCTGATATCTCACAAATGCCTCATTATGTACACATTATATTTATGTGTCACTTTACAGATTTTTAGTCGGCTTTAGACACGTCGCTGCAATCAGTTCTACACCTGACACTTACGCAGTTTGGCACGCTATTTGACAATCATTAGGAAGTAAAAAAATGAGATACCGTTCTTAATTAATAATATTAAAAATTAAATTCAAATGAAAAAAGTTACATTCCTTTCGGCTCTTGTTCTTATGATTGTTCTTGCTACAGGTTGCGCAAAATTACCTCAGGTAGAACTTGACGCTGCTACAGCTGCTCTTGATTCAGCAAAAGTTGTTGAAGCTAACCGTTACCTTGCAGATGAGTTCAACGCTCTTCAAGATTCATTAAACTCTGCTAACGTAGAGATCGAAGCTCAGAAATCTAAGCTTTTTATCTCTCGTAACTACAAAGCAATCACTGAGAAACTTGTTAACATTACAACTTCTGTAGAAGGTCTTAAAGTTAGAGCAGAAGAGCGCAAGATTCAGGTTCGCACAGAGGTTCAGGACACATTGGTTGTTCTTAACGAACTTATCCTGGAAGACAAAGCTCTACTAGCTAAAGCTCCTAAAGGAAAAGAGGGCAAAGCTGCTCTTGAGGCAATTATGAATGACATCACTGTTCTTGAGGCTTCTGTTGCCGAAATCAACACCCTTATCACTAATGGTGACTACCTGACTGCTCAGGATAAAACTAACGCTTCTAAAGCTAAAGCTGAGGCAATTAAAGAAGAACTTACAGCTGCTATCGGCAAAACAAAAAGACGCTAATTACTGAAAATTCAATAAAATTTTCAGATAGTTTTTATTTGTATACTTTTGTAAAGCCCTTAATTTTTTAAGGGCTTTACTTTAATAATAGAGAGATGGGATTTCGCAGGTTATTCAAAAAGGGAAGATTTTTATTTTATATAGGGGTTCCGATATTTATGGCAGTTCTTATTCTTGGAGCTGTCACTCTGTTTTCACAGAAGCCCCCAACCGAAAAAATAGAGGCGGCCAGGATAGCAATAGCAGATGCTGTGAAGGATGAGGCAGACAAATACACACCGGATCAGCTTGCCATTGCCCAGAAGAAGTGGGAAGAGGCTATGGACGAATGGAAGCTCAATAATGAGAAGAGTGCAATAGTTCGAAATTACTCTAAAGCAATCGTTTTTGCAGATCTTGCAATAAAAACAGCCAATAGTGCCGGAGTAGAGGCTAAAAAAGTAAAGGAGAAGCTCTTTAAAGAGCTTGAGGTGAATATAGCCGCACTTAAAATTAGTGTCGACTACATTGAACAGGCAACATCAAAGCTTCCCCTGAATCACAATATCCGCAAAAAACTTACCCCTTATTTAATGAAACTTAATGAGGTTGAATCTGCCTTTAACCGTAACGACCTGCTATCTGCAAAAAAGAGCATTGAGACAATCAAGAAGAACATTGAGGTTTTAAAGAGGCAAACAACAGAGTTACTAAAAGAGTACTTTAGCAGTTACTCCAAATGGGTTAAACTGGACCAGGATATGAAGCAGTGGTCAAAAATCAACAACTCTGTAAGTCTTGTGGTAGATAAGTTCTCTAAGCGTTGCATCGTTTACAAGTCCGGGAAAAAACTGAGAGAGTTTGAGGTTGAGCTTGGCCTTAACTGGCTTGGAGACAAGCTACAACGGGGAGATAAAGCAACTCCGGAAGGGAGATACCTAATAACTGTCAAAAAAAGCGGGAGCAGAACAATCTATTATAAAGCTCTTTTGATTAACTTTCCTAACGAAGAGGATAAAATACGTTTTAACAAAATGAAAGCCCAGGGGAGAATCTCCAGAAATGCTCATATTGGAGGGCTGATAGAAATTCACGGCGGGGGTGGAAGGGGTATAGACTGGACAGAGGGGTGTGTTGCTCTGGAAAACAGAGATATGGATACTCTTTATGCTCTATGCTCGGTAGGAACTCCGGTGGCTATTGTAGGCTCGCTAACTCCAATGGAGAAGATTTTTAACCTGGAAGATGTAGAGTAATTTAAAACTGAAGATTATGGAAAATAGAGGTTCTGTAGGAAGAGTTATAATGGTGGCCGGGATGTTCATAGTCTCGGTATGGTTGGTTATATTCTTGTTTCTCAATTCGGCAACTCTCAAGGAGATTGCTTTCTCGTTTTACAGCTACAGAGATCCTCTGGGAGCTCTTGCAGAGAAGGACTCGCTTCAACTTGCAAAACAGAACAACAGTGTAGACAAAAGGATAGCCACTCTTCAGAAGAGAATCGAAAACCTTTTGCCTTACGGGCCATATATGGTAGTAAATACTACAAAAAATACCTTCGTCCTGAGAACCAGAAAAGAGATAATTGTAGAGGGAATCTGCTCAACCGGCAGCTATGTTCTTCTGGACGGAGGCAAGGGCAAACAGTGGATGTTTAAGACACCAAAGGGTCAGTTTAGGATTCTGGGTAAAATTGTAGATCCGGTATGGATAAAACCAGACTGGGCATTTGTTGAGGAGAGCCTCCCTGTACCTCCCAGAAATCACCCGGATCGTTATGAGTACGGGACACTGGGAGATTATGCACTCTCCCTTGGCGATGGTTACCTTATTCACGGAACTCTCTACCAGAGATTCTTAGGGCTTCCGGTAACTCACGGATGTATCCGTCTGGGAGATGACGACCTTAAAGCTGTCTACAAAAATCTTGACATAGGGTCCAGAGTCTATATCTATTAATAACCTACAGGAATGGATAATAACAGCAGATACAAGAAAAAATTTCCACTTAGAGCAATAGTCGCTTTTATGGTAATTCTCATTCTTCTAACCACTATCTCGTTTATTTTATTTGGGCTTTACCCTGTTAGAAGAGAGGTAAAAAACATCTCCGGCTATATTGAGAGTAAACCCCTCAATAACGATGCAAATCTCTCCCCTGAGTTGAGAAGATTGATTGATGAGATCCGAAGCAAAGAGCACTACGCTGCATTTTTAAACACAACTTTAAAACATTCAAAAGGGGACTCTATAGCCCTATTTATCGACTTACGA
The DNA here is from genome assembly GCA_030695165.1 of Bacteroidales bacterium. Lineage (GTDB taxonomy): Bacteria > Bacteroidota > Bacteroidia > Bacteroidales > UBA932 > Bact-08. Next base: position 12,938 of record JAUYTH010000044.1, on the reverse strand, counting down.
GACAGTCTGGCAATTCTCTCTTTTAAAGGGGTCTCCCTCTTTGAGTCTAAGATATCCGGCATAAAAATCAACTCGGGCTTAAAGAAGCTCCCCCACTTTTTCCGTGACAGTCTATACTCAGGACCTATGGAGGTGAGTGAAGAGATCTCTAGTATAGAGAAGTTTCCTGTTGTGTTAAAAAAGGCACCCAAGGATACAATAGAGGCTAACCAGGCCTCCGCACCTGTTCTGCCTGTTCAGTACGACGTGTTTCTTGCCTTCTCGTTTGCCAACAATATGGTTATTCAGATAGATCAGCAAGAGGAAGATCTTATTGGGACCAAACAAGATTACAGAAAATACTGGCGCCAATACTCACGCTGGTTCCGCAATAAAAACCTGGATGCACTCAAAAGCAGCAGTGAGAGAGGTTATATCTACCACCTTGCAATTGAACTGGCTCGCGAAGACGCAAGATCTATTTACAGGGCCCTTCCCCTCAAACCCGCAGTGGTTATACGATACTAATCTCCAGAAAATGGATACAATAGTTGAACTATACTCAGGAGATTTATGGGAGTGTGAGATCCTGAAAACTCTTTTGGATGACAGAGAGATAGAGTGTTTCCTTAGCAATAATATGAGAGCAGCTTATGGCCCTCTTGGTTCTATATCTCAATCTGTTAGGATTATGATAAAGGATTCCGATCTTATCAATGCTAAAGAGGTTGTAACCGAGTTTTTTGAGAACAGGAAAAAAACCTAATTGTCAAATTGAATCTAGATTATCCTCTATTTTAGCTGCTTGAATTTATAGTTCTGACAGTCGTAGAAATAAAACCTTCTCTGCTCCTCACCTTTATCATCTTTTAGAATTAGTGAGTCCAACATCGTGACAGATTGAAAATAGGGTTTCAGAATCTGCGCTACCGTACCCTCTTTTAACCTTTTCCGGCGAAATCTATCTGTAGTTACATAAATTGCATTCTTTCCATTTAGGTGCGAAAGGTCATCGTCATCCAGAGCAAACTGGAACGCGCTTTTGCCGATAACATTCCCGGCATAGATATGGTCTGCCATATAAAAATTGAGAACCGCAGATACTTTATATGAGTTATCGGAGAAGATAAAATCCTGATTATTTCTCTCATTTAGGCTCTCAACCTTTTGTGCAAGCCTCTCCCAGCCCCACCAGGTATCATCTGAGTTGACCTTAACCGGCATCCAGATAAGCTCTGCAATTAAAGCTATATGGAATACTACAGAGAATCCTGTTTGCCACCTTATTAAAGAGTTGCTCTTTAAAAAGAGAGCCACCATAACAGCCGCAGATAGATAGAGCGGCATAATCCAGTTTATCTTCACCCAATAAATAAAAGAGATACCGGTAAAGACAAAGAGCATTGGGAGTGCAAATGAAGCGGCAAAGAGCAGATAATCTTCTATTCTCTCCCCTTTGAAAAACCTTTTAACCAAAAGATAGCCTGATGCAAATATCGAGAGAAAGAATAGAGGGAGTGCAAGCAAAAGCTGAGATGCAAAGTAGCCCGGGAAGTGCATTGGGTTAAAGCTGAAAGATGACATCTGAGTTGCCCTCTCTGCAGCCTGATATCTAAAGGAGATAAAGTCGTTATCTACATTCCAGATAACAACGGGTAGAGTAGCAATCAAAAATGCAAGGACAAACAATAAAAAATTTAGTGAGAAGAGTTTGCGGCGATGATCTTTTGATATTAACAGAAACAGAGTTAATCCTGCGGGCAAAAATATCCCTGTGTATTTACTCACGAATGCCAACCCTGCAACCACTCCCGCAGCAAGCCAGCAGTACCATTTCCCTCCTTTAACTGCATTGTAACCAAGCAGCAGAGTTAATGACCAAAAGAAGAGGAGAGGAACATCGGGGGTGCTGTTAATGCTTAGTATTGTTATAAAAGGAGCAGTTATAAGCAAAATAATTGCCCGTTTGACTGTCTCTGTAGTTAGGATTGGCCTTATAAACAGATATACAAACAGAAGTGTAAAAGAGGTCATTATAAAATCTGCAATATGAAGCGTAAGAACAGACTTACCCAGAATGAGGGTAAAGAACTTAATCATATATGCGATCATTGGAGGATGATCAAAATAGGATAGCGCTAGATTGTCCGAGTAATATGTATAGTATGCGTCCTGAGGCATCAGCCCCATAAAACTTACAGCAACAACTCTAAGAACTGTAAAGAGAATCAGCACTACTAGAAACTCCCTATCTTTGAATGCGCTTTTTATCATTGAGCAAAGTTATAAAAAAGAGACTGAATAATATAAAGTAATCTCAGGGAAAATTTTGTACCTTCGCATAATATTTATACAAATTTAATTTTATTATGAAAAAATCATTCCTGACAATTCTACTAGTTGTATTTGCAACTATGATGTATTCACAAAGCCCTGTAGTAAAAACACAATTCAATGCCGGAGTCGGAATCTCCTCTTGGGGACTTCCTGTTTATGTCGGAGTTGATTTTGGTGTGCATCAGGACATAACTGTAGGAGCCGAGTTATCTTTCCGCACAAAATCTAACTTTGGATCTGTGATTGGAATTTCCGGTAATGCAAACTACCACTTTAACACAATATTGAATATCCCTTCTCCTTGGGATTTCTATGCAGGTCTTAATATTGGCTATTTAATCTGGAATTATGACAACCAATACTCTGGAGCACACGCTTCCGGTTTTGGTATCCAGGGACAGATTGGTGGACGTTATTTCTTTAGCGACAAATTTGGTATTAACCTTGAGTTCGGCGGCGGAAACGCATTCAGCGGCGGGAAACTTGGAGTTACCTTCAGGCTATAAAGCTTATTAAAACTAGGACTCAGAGAGAGCAGCACCTATAGCTGTTGCATACTCAGCATCCTGAGGAAATTCAAACCTGATATTGTAGAGTCTGGAGATATCTTCCAAAATGGCTCTCCCTATCAGGTTTTTGCTTCCATTACCTGTTACCATTACAGATGTGGCATCTCTGCTTTTGGCTGCAAAAACAGATATAACACCTATTACCTGAAAAACCAGATTAATAATTCCAATCGCCATATCATCCCTTTCTGCAGTATCCAGCATCTTCCCAAAGTTTGAGGCAGTAGACTTTCCGCTTAAAAAACTTATGCCGGAGTCCGATATATCTTCGATCAAGAGGTCTACTTTAGAGATATCTCCTCTTGTTGCCATTTCAAGAATATGTTCAAAATCGGTTGCATTTAAAAGCACCCGTGAAAGCCCGGCTATTGTACCCCCTCCAACTCCAGTACCACCAAGGTGGGTGATCTTCTCTTTTGTTGCTTCAATTATAGAGGTCCCGGTTCCAATATTCGCTATTATCACACTCTCCTTCTTTGAGAGAAACATCCCCCCTATCCCTATTGCATTAATCTCATCTATTTTTTTTGTGGGAATCCCGAAGAGATCATTTTTAATGTTTATAGCACCTGCCCCTGTAATTATTATCTTCTCAATGCTTGACATTGAGAGGTTACTCTCTACTATTATTTTGCCAAGTGCTCCTGTTGCAGATGTTATTGCATCATATGCCTTTGTCTTGACTGTTCTTATAACCTCACCATTTTCTACAGCAACAGCCTTGGTTGTTGTACTGCCAATATCTATTCCTATAATCATTCTTTTATTTTTTTAGTTTCTCCGGAATCCAGGCAATTATTCTAAGAGGAGAACCACTCCCTCCCTTTATCTTCATTGGTGCTGCCACAACATAGGCCCCTTTTGCAGGCAGCAGGTGTAGGTTTGCAATATTTTCATATGCCGTGATATCATTGCCGCAGAGGAACCGATGGGTGAGAAAATCTTTCGACTGGCCAAAATCTATGCTGGGGGTATCTATTCCTACAGCTTTTATATCTCTCGTTTTAACCAGCCATTGAGCACCCTCTGGAGAGAGCCCCGGAAATTGAAGCTCCTCAACTCCAAGGGCTCCGGAGTTAACTGTTCCAGTATATTGCAGCGGGTCTCCCCATAATTTCCCGAAACCGGTATTAAGCAGGACAATTGATCCTTTAGGTATGGTACCGTTAACCTTTTCCCAGGATATAAAATCGTCTACTGTAATAAGATAGTCTCTGTTATCTGCACACCTGTCTGCTACATCCACAACAATTGCCTCTCCCGTGAACTCCTCTACAGGTATCTGCTCTACCGATCGTCCCCCTTGGGCAAAATGGAGGGGAGCATCAAAGTGTGTCCCTCCGTGCTCCTCTGCAGAGTATTTAAAAGATGAATAGAAGTAACCTTTATCATTAATCCCATAGAATACCGTATCGTGTTTAAAGGTCACATTGGTCGGCCAGTAAACAGTACTCTGTTCATAATCCCAGGTAAGATCTACCCACTCGCCGGAGCTTAAAAATTCAGAAACACTTACCGCTTTATGGTTGCAAGAGAGTGTAACCACAACTGCAACTAAAATGAATAGCTTTTTCATAGTGTAAATCTTAAATTCACACCAAAGCTAATTAGATTTCCGGAATTTTATTCAGCAAATAACTCCATATTGGGAAACAGTGCTATGGCTTTGTGTAACAAATCTACTTTACAATCTGTGTCACTCGTTGAATTGTATGGGCAGAGAAATAGCCGAGAGCATAATCTCCGGATATATTGCTTGTGGGGTTAGATGGCGTTACCCCTCCCGGACGGCCGGATGATAATTGGGTTAGTGCATAAAAGTAGTTATAGACATTTTTATCTATGCAGTGCATCTCAACGGTAACTGTATCTCCTTTCTCAATCCCGGGGTCTCTGCTAAAGAGTGGTCGGCCATTTACCAATCCATTATTTAAATTATCGTTAAAAACCGAATAGGTGTTCTCTCTCCTACCGTTAACAGACAGATAGAACCGGTAGTAGTTACCCAATTGCAAAGGATCTGTATAGAGGGGAACAGTATAATAGAGATCTTTTGTGGGGTTAAAGATTAAAGGGCTAAAAGAGAGAGAGTCCAGGGTAATCTTCTTTGGCATTGAAGATATCGCATAAAAATTCTTACCCTCAACATTAACAGTTAAGTAATATCTGTTTTCTGCAACTCCTGTAATCTCTTTGGTTTTGTAAACTCCCGGGTTGATCTCTGCAAGTGTATCTTTGAAACCTTTGTCGTCGGAGATAATTACCAGGGCGTTTGTGACTGCCGGGAAACTATTCTCGCTGCTGAAATTTACTGTACGGGAAATTTTAACATAATATGGACCAGGGGTATCTGTTATATTGCCCTCAATTACAATTAGTGGTTCAATCGAATTTAGATTGATGGATATCTCCTTTTCACAGGATAGTATGGCGGCTATTAGTGTCAATTGTATAATTCTCTTTTTCAACTCACCCCAAATTTTCATAACTGTCAAAACTTAAAATTGTAAGTAAAACTGGGAATCCATCTAAATAGCGAGGTTTGAACGGCAACTGTTTTTGACGGGTCATTCTTATCCTCTTCAAAAGATATTACATAGGCATTTTCCCGCCCGTATGCATTATAGAGGCTAAAGTTCCACGATGATTCATATCTCCCTTTGTGTTGTTTGGTATATGTTGCACCTATATCCAACCTGTGATATGAGGGCATTCTGTATCCATTTCTCTCTGTATAGTTGAAGATTACATTGTTATCAATTGTATATTTTCCACTTGGAAATGTGACTGCGTTCCCGGTATAGTAGACAAATAACCCGGTTAAAGACCAGCTCTTAGTAAGCTGGTACATAGCTACCATTGTAAGATCGTGTGTGCGATCCTGTTTTGCCGCATACCATTTATCGTTGTTAATCCCCTCTATCCTCCTCTCTGTTTTTGACAGAGTATAACCTAACCAGCCGGACAATCTCCCTGTTGTTTTTTTAATCAGGAACTCAACTCCGAAAGCCCGTCCCTCTCCGTAAAGCAATTCGCTTTCAATGTCGCCGACTGTACCAATATCTGCACCATTTTTATAATCTATCTGATTATTAAGCTCTTTATAATAGGACTCTATGCTAAGCTGATATTTATCCTCCATAAAGTTTCTGAAATAGCCTATGCTGTACTGGTCGCTGGTTTCGGGTTTAATGTTATAGCTATTTCCAATCCACTGGTCTGTAGGAGAGGTGCTTATAGAGTTACTTAAAAGATGCAGATTCTGGGAGTTTCGTGCATATCCACCCTTTATGCTGCTATTTCGGTTAAGCATAAGGCTAAACTGAATTCGGGGTTCCAGATTTATATAGCTCTTTCCAAATTTACCGGAAGGGAGTGATATGCTGCCAGTAAGCTCTCCATCATCGTAAATGTTATAAGTATCTCCACCTAGAATTGTATAGGAAGAGAGCCTGATCCCATAGTCAAGTGTTAAAAAATCAGAAATTTTCATATTGTTATTTACAAAAAAGGCACTCTCCAGAGATAGCCTGCTCCTCTTCTCTCTTGTCGCTATCCCATCTCCTTCAAAACGACTCGGAGAAATTTTGTGATATATCGCACTTAATCCAAAACGGATTGAGTTCTTTGAGTTTGGGAAGTATTGAAACTCCTCTTTAATATTCCAGTCGATAATCTCTGAGTTGATATTAAACTTGCTATTGCCCCCTCCAATGGTAATTTTATAGTTATAATCGCTATAAATCAATGAGGTGTTGGAAAATAGTTTTGGCCCTATAATACTATTCCATCTCAGGGTGCCTGTCTTATTACCCCAGTCTATACCAAAGTCATCTCCAAGTCCAAGAACATCTCTGCCAAAGTAGCCGGATGCAAAAACTCTGTTTTTGTCATCTATCTTAACATTCGCTTTAGCATTAAAATCGTAGAAATAGAGTTTATTCTCTTTAAATCTATCAGTCAGCTTTAAAAAGAGATCTGCATAAGTTCTTCTTCCGGAGAGAATAAAAGAGGATTTATCTTCAACAATAGGTCCCTCAATACTGAGCCGGCTGCTTATTAGCCCTACACCTCCTGTTGCTGAATACCTGTGGTTGTTGCCCTCCTTCATCTTAATATCAAGAACAGACGATAGCCGTCCGCCGTATTGAGCCGGAGGGTTTCCCTTAATAATTGATGCATCCTTTAATGCATCGCTGTTAAAGGTGCTGAAAAATCCAAGCAGGTGTGACGCATTGTAAACAGATGCCTCATCAAGCAAAATAAGATTCTGATCTTCTGTACCCCCTCTCACATAAAAGCCGCTGCTCCCCTCTCCTGCAGATTTAACCCCAGGAAGGAGTTGAATCGTTTTTAGGATATCTCTCTCTCCGAATAAAACCGGTAATTTTGCACTCTCCTTTATATCTACTCTCTCTACGCCAATTTCTGTCCTTCTTATGTTATCGTTTCTCTTCTCTGCCCAGACAACCAGCTCTCTTAACTCAATAATATTCTCACTCATCTCTCTCTCAATTTTCTTATTTGAGTCAAGCTTCACATCCAGAGTGTCGCTTTTATATCCTATGAAACTGTAAATTATTCGATAATCTCCCTTGGGTAAAGTAAGAGAGTAGAAGCCGTACTCATTGCAGGTTGTTTGATTTATTAACCTTGAATCCAGAGCTTTAACCGAAACGCCTATCATAGTTTCTCCGGTTAATCTATCTCTTATTGTACCGCTTATTGTAAACCTTGGTTGAGCGCCAAGATTACTGACACAAAAAAGAGTAAGCAGGGCTATAAATAATTTCTTGTAGTAGTATGCCGATAACATTATCTGTATTAAAAATCTATGCTGATATGTATCAACAAAAAACAGAAGAAAAAGTTAATCCAAAATCTTACCGTTATAGACCTGGTTCTCCTGTTCGGCAACTCTTATGAATGTGGTTCTTTTGGATAGCTCCTTTAGCTGAGATGCTCCTACATATGTACAGGTACTTCGCACTCCCCCTAATATATCCAGGACAGTGTCATTAACATCGCCACGATATGGCACCACCACGGTTTTTCCTTCACTTGCCCTGTAGTCTGCAACACTTCCCGAGTGTTTCTTCATTGCAGTTGAGGAGCTCATTCCGTAGAACATCTTATATTTTTCGCCATTTTTCTCCAACATCTCGCCACCGCTTTCGTTGTGTCCTGCCAACATACCGCCCAGCATAACAAAGTCTGCTCCTGCGCCAAAGGCCTTGGCAACATCTCCGGGTGTAGAGCACCCTCCGTCGCTTATAATCTGGCCTCCCAGCCCGTGAGCAGCATCTGCACACTCAATAATTGCAGATAGTTGCGGGTAGCCCACCCCTGTTTTAACTCTGGTTGTACAGACAGATCCCGGCCCGATTCCCACTTTAATAACATCTGCACCTGCAAGCAGCAGCTCCTCTACCATCTCTCCTGTGACCACATTCCCGGCAATAATTACTTTATCTGCAAATTTCTTGCGGGTCTGTTTCACAAATGCCACAAAGTGCTCCGAATATCCGTTTGCAACATCTATACAGATAAACCTCAACCGGGGATTCATCTCAAATATTTTGGATAACTTGTCAAAATCTGCTGTACTGGTGCCGGTACTAACGGCAATATAGTTCTCGGTATCTTTAGGAGCGCTTCTTAGAAAAGCGCTCCATTGATCTATTGTATAGTGCTTATGGATTGCGGTAAACATATTATGTTTCTGCAACGCCAGCGCCATCTCGAAGGTGCCGACTGTGTCCATATTGGCTGCCATCACAGGAATACCCGTCCACTCGCTTTTTGTGTGTAAAAGCTTGAATGTTCTTTCTAGTTTAACTTGTGACCTGCTTTTAAGAGTAGAACGCTTAGGGCGGAACATCACATCCTTAAAGCCCAGTTTAATGTCGTATTCTATTCTCATTATCTGTTATAACCGTTGCGGCTATTTCTTGCTGTTTCGTTTTTCTGCCTTGGCAGCGCGTTTCTCCTTGAGGCTCTTCTGAGGCTCTTTTTTGGTAGATTTCTCTTTAATATCCTTCTCTTTAGCCATATTTTTAAGTTTTAAATAATCTGCACTAATGTACGAATTTTTTTACTTTAATTGAATAGAAAAACCTACTCTTATCCCAGATTCAAGAAGCATCTGTTTGTGATTATCTATTCCAAAAGATATCAGGGAGTGAGTCTTAATGTATGGGTTGATAAAAATTGACCCTCCAAAATGAAAATCATATTTTACGGCAACTCCACCCATTGCTCCAACTCCTGTTTGGCTACTTACAGATGAAGAGCTGCTCGTTTCTAAATCTAAGAGCAGAGCTCCATTTATAAAGAGGTATTTAAGGAAATTAAGCCGCACTCCAACAGGAACCGAAATCATTGATATAGATTTATTTGATGGGGTCCTATCAAATGGGGGATATGGAGCGGGGGTTTGAATAATCCCATATCGGGTAAACTCAATTCCGGTCTCAAGTTCTAATCTCCCTTTAAGTGGCTTAAGATAGGTGAGCCCTACTACATAAAAAAAGTCCCCTTCCCGGCCGCCGGCACCATCTAATGGTTCCGGTTCATAGACTACAATATCACCAAAAGAGGAGAAAGTGAGGCCGATCTTCCCCTTGCCTGTCTTAGCGCTTTCGTTTTGCGCACATACCAATCCTGTGACCAGAATTAAAACAACTGTTGTGAATAATTTTTTCATATAGTGGGTTTAAATTAGTGACACGAAGTTAATCAAATACTTAGTAATCACAATAAAAAATTAGAGAAGAGAGACTCCTGCCAGTTCTAACTCTTCTCTCATCTCATCGGACCATATTCCAACCTGCACCTCTCCAATATGCCTCTTTTTTAACATAAACATACAGACTCTGGACTGCCCTATTCCGCCGCCGATACTTTGAGGAAGGCGTCCATCTAAGAGCATTTTATGGAAAGGGAGCAGAGCCCTCTGTGGACACTCTCTCACACTAAGCTGGCTTAAAAGAGTATCCCTGTCTACCCGAACCCCCATAGAGGAGAGTTCAAGAGCACACTCCAGAGTGGGATGCCAAACAATGATGTCTCCGTTAAGCCCAAAGTAACCCTCTTCGTTTGGTGAGCTCCAGTCATCGTAATCGGGTGCTCTCCCGTCGTGAGGCTCTCCGTTAGAGAGGTTGTTGCCGATGCCTATTAGAAATATTGCTCCATACTCCTTGGCAGCGATATATTCACGCTCCTTTACACTCAAAGCCGGGTATCGAACCAACAGCTCCTGGGAGTGAATGAATGTTATCTCTGCCGGCAATACCGGCAGAATCTGGGGGTATCTCTCAAACACCTCCGACTCTACGCATCTGAGAGCTTCATAAACCCTCTTTACAGTGCTCTTAAGCCGTGCCAGAGTTCTCTCTCCTGCATCTATGTGTTGCTCCCAATCCCACTGATCTACATATACCGAGTGTAAGTTCGTATAATCTTCATCCGGCCTGAGCGCCCTCATATCTGTAAGAATACCTCTATCTACCTCTATGCCAAGCTGCATCAGACGCAGTCGTTTCCATTTTGCCAGAGAGTGTACAACCTGTGCTTTTTGCTCCCCTAAAGCCTTTACGGGAAATGAGACCGGCCGTTCTGTTCCGTTAAGGTCGTCATTGATTCCCGTGCCGTCAAGAACAGCAAGTGGAGATGAGACTTTAATGAGGTTAAGTTGTTGTGCCAGGTGTTTAGCAAAGCGATACTTAACAAAGGTTATCGCTTTTTCTGTCTCTAAGATTTTTTGATACATTTTATTTGATTTTAAATTGATTGATTATTTCTATTTATCTATGCTTAGTCCCGGGTTATCGTTGATTTGAAAAAAAAAGACCCGCCAAAAATGGCGGGCCTCTTTACAATAGAGTTACACTCGCCATTGGTGGTGGTCTGTTATTATTGTTATTATTATTGAAACTAAATGTAACCTCTCTCATTGTCTTGTTTCTGTTTAACTCTTTTTTACGATCTATGTTGAATTTAAGAAATAAAAAAAGCCCCCCGAATGCGGGAGGCCGTTTAAAGTTTATAATATTGTGAATATTTATAACAATAACCTCCCTGCCCGAATGTAATTATCATTCAGATTATTAAAGAGATTATTATTAATTTTTATCATATAGTTTCTGCTATTGTATTGCGAAGGTAAAAAAATTTAATTAAAAATGACAACCGTTTTGAAATTTTGCTCAATCAAAGAGCAATTATGCGATTTATTTGCTCATTGAGAGAGCATTTTTTGGTTTTGGTATATTTAAGATAAGAGTGTTATCTTCGTAGTAAGAATCAGGGAATCAAAAGCAAAAAACACAAATATGGATCGTAAACCTGCGGTTGCCGGTAAATTCTATCCGGATAAGGCTGCCGAATTACAAAATGAGATTGAGAGGCTATTCTCAAATGCTACACCGGGCAAGGGTAAAAAAGTGAGAGCTTTAATAGCTCCTCACGCCGGTTACATCTTCTCCGGAGGGGTAGCAGCATCTGCGTTTGCGCAGATAGAAAGTGGAACAAAATACAAAAGAGTATTCGTTATAGGATCTTCACACACAGCCGGCTTTAAAGGGGCATCAATATATTGTGAGGGTGATTTTCTAATGCCATATGGGAAGGAGATTGTTGACACCAAATTGGGGAGAGAGCTTACAGAAGATTATCCCTCTCTCTTCACCTCAAATCCTACTCCACACATTAACGAGCATAGCCTGGAGGTTCAGCTGCCCTTTGTAAATTATCTCCTTGAAAGTGGTTATACGATAGTACCAATCATTATCGGAACCGACGACCCGACTATCTGCAGAGAGATTGCAAAAACACTTAAACCCTTTTTTATAGAGGAGAACCTTTTTGTGATAAGTACAGATTTTTCTCACTACCCCGGCTACAAAGATGCCAATGAGACAGATAGTATCACAAAGAGTGCAATATTAACCAACGACCCCTCGAATCTGCTTAAGGCCCTCAAAGAGAACTATCAAAAGAGGATTAAGGGGCTCTCAACATCCCTTTGCGGAGCGAGTGCCGTGCTAGTACTAATGAATATCACAGAGGGTAATCCTAAAATTAAATACGGTGCCTTAGATTATAAAAACTCAGGCGATAACAGCTACTACGGCGATAAAGAGAGAGTTGTCGGGTACTGGGCAATCACTGTTTGCGAAGAGTCGCTTGAGAGAATATCTGTTAAAGAAACCGGAGATGAATTTGAGGTGTCTGCAGCAGGATTTGAAATATCTGCAGATGAAAAAGAGAGCTTGCTCAGGATTGCAAAGGAGTCTATTGATGTAACAGTTTTAAAAAGAGGCAAAAACAGAATAAGAGTTAAAAATACCTCAGGAGTGCTCTCGGCAACTTGCGGAGTTTTTGTAACACTGCACAAAAAAGGGCGATTAAGAGGATGTATAGGTCGAATCGAGAGCAACATCCCGCTATATAAAGCTGTTGAGGAGGTTGCCGCACTAACTGCATATTACGACTCTCGCTTCCCTCCTGTTGGCCCGGATGAGCTCAAAGATCTCGAAATTGAGATTTCTGTACTCTCTCCACCTATAAAAATTAGAGATATCTCCCAAATAAAACCTGGAGTACACGGTATTATCATAAGGCGAGATAACAGGTCGGGAGTATTTCTTCCACAGGTTGCAACCGAGACCGGGTGGAGTCTTGAAGAGTACCTTGGGCACTGCTCAAGGGACAAGGCCGGAATTGGTTGGGATGGGTGGAAGAGTGCAGATATCTACATCTTTACCGCAACAGTTTTGCAGTAAACTACTCCCAAACACCTGCAATCTTCTCTTTACAAGAGCTGCAGGAGCCATTTAAGATGTTGTTTTGGATTACTCTATAGCCATTTCTCTCTATAACAACTCTACCGCAAGCAGGACATATTGTGCTCTCACCAGCAAGAGAGGGGGAGTTGCCAATATAGACAAATTTTACTCCTGCATTTTTCGCAATCTGTTGAGCCTCTTTTAAAGTTGATTCAGGCGTGGGAGGTAGATCTTTTAATTTGAAGGTTGGGAAAAACCTGCTAAA
>JAUYTH010000037.1 GCA_030695165.1 Bacteroidales bacterium | reverse complement strand
GCCAACCCTTTCAATCTTTGAGAATCTTTTTCTGTAGTGAATATTACTGCTTTAGGATATTTTTTTACCAAAGAGTTTATTTTTGATGCGTCATATTTGGTGAAGTAGTGATGATCTCTATAGCGAACCTTTTTAATGATTTTATACCGATTAAGAAGGTGATACTCCAGAGGCTTGGGATTTGCTATTGCTGTGAGCAGTATTGCAAAGTTTGAGTAGGTATATCTCTTGTCTCCCTCTTCAAAAATAGCCACAGGCTCTCCGTACTGGATTGCAGAGAAGAGAAGTTTTTGGTGAGGCATTACCATCAGCTGGTTTCTCCACATAAAGATCTCCTGATCTGAAAGCTCCGGGGGACATTTTGTGACAATTATTGCATCTGCCCTCTTCATCTGCTCCGGCAAGTCCCGTAGTCTCCCTGCAGGGAGCAGATTATCTTCCTGAGGCGGATACCTGTAATCAATGAGTAGAAGGCTCAGCCCCGGGATTACTCTTCTGTGTTGAAACGCATCGTCCATCACGATCACTTCGGGTCTTGAGAGAGGCTCCATCTGCATAAGGGTTTTAATTCCCCTTACTCGATCTCCGTCAACAGCCACTGTAACCCCCGGAAATTTAATTTTTATCTGCAATGGTTCATCTCCGGCCTCTAATGCACTATTTGTGGTCTCAACAAATCTAAACCCCTTACTCCTGCGTCCATACCCTCTGGACAAAACAGCTACTCTGTAATCTTGAAGCAACTCCCTTACAATAAATTCGGTATGAGGAGTTTTACCTGTTCCTCCGGCCGATATATTGCCTATTGATATAACAGGAACTTCAAATTTATAGGATTTGAATATTCCGTTATCGTAGAGGTAGTGCCTTATCTTGAGGGTGAGGTAGTAAGGAAACAGAACTATTTTGTTAATGAAAAAAGATCTCATTTTTATATTGTAGTCTAGGTTAGATTCTCGCTTTATTCTATTAATTGAAGTTTTCCGGTACAAACTTACTTAATTTGCTCTCATCTGCCCCATATCTCTCCCTAATAATCTCAATTAATTTTATAACCTCTTGATAATCGCCCTCTGTCACAAGTTTCATCCTTAGCTCCTTGAAATTCGGAAGAGATTTAAAATAGCTGGAGAGGTGGCGCCTCATCTCCAAAACTCCCACCCTCTCCCCTTTTACCTCAACAGATTTAAGCAGATGTCTTATTGCTATATCTGCCCTTTCGTTAACACTTTGGTCCGGCAGATGCTCCCCTGTTTGCAGATAGTGCTTAATTTCACGGAAGAGCCAGGGTTTCCCATAGGTTGCCCTTCCTATCATTATTCCATCTACACCATACTCGTCGAAAGCTTTTTTTGCACCATCTGCAGAGGTTATATCGCCGTTACCTATAATAGGTATATGCATCCGGGGATTTTTCTTGATATCTCCTATCAGAGACCAATCTGCCTCTCCTTTGTACATCTGAGACCTTGTGCGCCCGTGAACTGTAAGTGCCGCTATGCCCGTATCCTGCAGTTGCTCTGCAAGTTCCACAATTATTTTGCTGTTTTCATCCCAGCCGAGCCGGGTCTTTACGGTAACGGGTAGTTTTACAGCCTCCACAACTCTTCTGGTAATCTCCAGCATCTTCTCGGGGTAACGCATCATCCCCGACCCTGCTCCCCTGTTGGCAATCTTATTTACCGGACAACCGAAATTTATATCGATAAAGGAGGGGTTGACACTTGCTGCCATAACTGCAGCCTCCACCATAGGCTCGGTTAGGTGTCCGTATATCTGGATTCCGATAGGGAATTCATATGGGTAGATGAGTAACTTTTCGTGAGCTCTCTTTGCATCTCTGATGAGTGCGTCCGAAGATACAAACTCTGTATACATAACATCGGCTCCAAACTCTTTGCAGATATAGCGGAAAGATGGATCGGTCACATCCTCCATTGGTGCCAGAAAAAGGGGATACTCTCCCAGTTCGATATCTGCAATTTTCATCTTTATTGGAGCTTTGGGAGACAAAAGTAGATATTTGAATTATAATAAAAAAATGTAACAGTTGTATAGGATTTTGTCACTTCCAAAAATAGTTTTATCTTTGCAGCCCCCTATTTTATAGGGTCATCGCAGCAAAATTAACGTATTAATCTAAAGATCAAGAAAGTGGACACATTGAGTTACAAGACTGTATCGGCCAACAAGGCTACCGTCACTAAGGAGTGGGTAGTTATTGACGGAACCGATCAGGTAGTAGGAAGGCTTGCATCCAGAATAGCAATTATTCTGCGTGGCAAAAACAAGCCAAGCTTTACCCCTCACGTGGACTGCGGAGATAACGTTATCGTTATCAACGCCGAGAAAGTCCGTCTGACGGGTAAGAAGATGACAGACAAAGTTTATGTTCGTCACACCGGTTATCCCGGCGGTCAAAGGTTTGCCTCCCCTAAGGAGTTGCTGACCCGTAAGCCGTTGGCAGTAGTAGAGCACGCCGTGAAGGGTATGCTTCCGAAAAATCGTCTTGGTGCAGAGTTGTTTCGCAACCTGTTCGTATACGCAGGATCGGAGCATCCACATCAGGCTCAGCAACCAAAAGAAATTCATTTAAACGAAATTTAAACAAAGAGCATGGAATTAATTAACGCCCTTGGAAGACGAAAATCAGCAGTTGCTCGCGTTTATGTAAACTCAGGAAAAGGCAACATTACGATCAACGAGCGTCCTCTCGAAGTTTACTTCAAAGAGGAGACCCTCCACTACATCGTAAGACAAGCTCTGGAGCTCACCAACACCCTTGGAATGTTTGACATCAAAGTTAATCTTGATGGCGGCGGACAAAAGGGTCAGGCAGAGGCTTTAAGACTTGCAATCGCCCGCGCTCTCTGCAAAATTGATGCAGAGCAGTATCGCCCTGTCCTCAAGTCCAACGGACTTCTAACCCGCGACCCTAGAGAGGTTGAGAGAAAGAAACCAGGACAACCAGGTGCACGTAAGCGCTTCCAATTCAGCAAACGTTAGTGTTTGTTTGCAGATTAAAAATGCACAGCACGGAAACAAAACGAAGGACCTGTATTATTCAGCTACCCCAGTTTGTCCTGCTGCGGAAAATCCGGAAGACCATCTAATAGATGCTACTGCGGATTGAAGAAAAGAGAAAAACAAATTATTTTAAAAAAAGAATTTTAAAAATGCCTAGAACAAATTTCCAAGATCTACTTGATGCAGGTGTACACTTTGGCCACCTAAAAAGGAAATGGAATCCAAAGATGGCTCCCTACATTTTTATGGAAAAAAATGGGATCCACATCATTGACCTGCACAAGACCGTTATCAAAATAGATGAGGCTGCAAACGTGATGAAGCAACTTGCTCGCGCAGGCCGCAAAATCCTTTTCGTAGCTACAAAAAAACAGGCGAAAGATATCGTATCAGAAAAAGCGCTTGCAGTAAATATGCCATATGTTACAGAGCGTTGGCCTGGTGGAATGCTTACTAACTTCCCTACAATCCGTAAGGCGGTTAAGAAGATGAACACCATCGACAAAATGATGACAGATGGTACTTTCGAAACACTGGCAAAACGTGAAAAGCTTCAGGTTACACGCCAGAGAGCAAAACTTGAAAAGAACCTTGGTTCTATTGCAGATCTTAACAGACTGCCATCTGCCCTATTTATCATTGACATCCAAAAAGAGATGAACGCCGTAAAAGAGGCAAATCGTCTGAATATACCAGTAATCGCTATGGTTGATACCTGCTGCGATCCGGGTCCGATTGATTATGTGATTCCTGCTAACGACGACGCCGCTAAATCGATCTCTCTTGTAATGGATGTAATCTGCCAGGCAATTTCCGAAGGTCTTTCGGAGAGAAAACTGGAGAAAGAGAAAGAGGGTCCCGCTACTGAGAGCAAAGAGAGCATCTCAGACAACAGCTCTAAAAAAATCCGCCCTCGCAAACCGTCAAAGTTTGACGACGTAACCGAAGAGGAGACAGATGCACCGGCAGTTGAGAAAGCACCGGCACCGGCAGTTGTTGCCCCAGTGGCCGCAGCTCCTGCAGCAGTAAAGGCAGATAAACCGGCGGTTGAGAAAGCACCGGCACCTGCAGTTGTTGCCCCAGTGGCCGCAGCTCCTGCAGTTGTTGAAGTTGCTCCTGAGGTTGTGGCTGAAGTTGCTCCAGAAGTTGCCGTTGAGGTTGCTCCTGAGGTACCTGTTGAAGCCGTTCCTGAGGTTGCAGTTGAGCCTGCTCCTGAGGTACCGGTTGAAGCCGTTCCTGAGGTTACCGTTGAACCTGCTCCTGAGGTACCGGTTGAAGCCGTTCCTGAGGTTACCGTTGAGCCAACTCCTGAACAAGAGGCAGAGCCTAAGGCTGAATAAACTAAGTATTAACATTTTTATATTATATATTGAATATGGAAATAAAAGCAACAGACGTTGCCAAACTGCGTCAGATGACCGGTGCAGGTATGATGGACTGTAAAGGTGCCCTTATTGAGGCAAACGGCGACTTTGAAATAGCAAAAGACATCATCCGCGAGAAAGGTAAATTAATAGCTGCAAAAAGAGCAGACAGAGATACAACAGAGGGATCCGTTATTGCAAAAGCTAATGAGAGCAATAATAAAGCTATACTCGTGTGTCTGGGTTGCGAAACCGATTTCGTTGCAAAGAATACAGAATTCCAGCAACTTGCAAAAACAATTGCAGATGTCGCTTTAGCCTCTTTCCCTGCAGACCTTGCTCAACTTAACGCTACCAAAATGGGAGATGTTACAATTGAAGAGGCTGTAACCAACCAAACCGGCAAAAGTGGAGAGAAGCACGCAATTCCATTCTACAACAAACTTGAGGCTCCTTACATTGCAACCTATATCCACACAAACGGGAAACTTGCAACTATCGTTGGATTCTCAAAAGCTGTCAGCTATGAAGTTGGACGTGATGTGGCAATGCAGATTACCGCTATGAGTCCTGTCTCTGTGAGCAAAGATACCTGCCCTCAATCTGTGATTGAGAAAGAGCTGGAGATCTACCGCATACAGATTCGCGAAGAGGGTAAGCCGGAGAATATGGTTGAGCAAATTGCACAAGGCAAGCTTAACAAATTCTTCAAAGAGAGCACCCTCGAAGAGCAAATCTTCGTTAAAGATGGTAAAATCACAGTTGCACAATACCTCAAATCAATTGACCCTGAGGTTAAAATAACCGGTTTCTACCGCTACTCACTAAACGACTAATCTTTCCGAAGCCTTTTGGCCGGAAATTTATTCGAAAATTGATGGCCGGTAATGCAAAATTTGATGGCCGGTAATGCAAAGTTTGATGGCCGGTAATGCAAAAAGCACCCTTTTGGGGGTGCTTTTTTTTTGAACTGCCAGTGTTTTGTGTATTACCTTGATTTTCTGCTGATTGAAATTTGAACTTTACTGCTTTTTAAAACATTCTATTTTTATACTTTTGGCTATCTGATAGTTACACAAAACACTGGCAGATGAACTTTGCCAGTGTTTGATGTATCTGTCATATATTCAGTTGTATGCAAAACCCAGTTTTCCACATATGGAAAATTGAGTTTTATAACTATCTGTATACCTGCGCTTTTCATCAAACACTGGCAAAGTTTATTTGTTTTGCAGAAATATTTACATACTTTTGCACCCGCTAATAAAATTTTTAGCACAAACAAAGAACATAACCAACAATTTTAAAACAATCTTCAGGGCAGGGTGTAATTCCCGATCGGCGGTAAAGTCCGCGAGCCGTTATGGCAGAACCGTTTGAACTACGGTACCGACAGTTAGAGTCTGGAAGGAAGGAGATTTTTATGAAAAAAAGAGAAAAAACCCTTTTAAGCAGGGTATTAACGCTTTGCGTTTACCTGCTGGTTTGCACCCTAAGTGCTACAACAACACAGGCCGGCAACATCTTGCATTCAGGCAGTAATTCACAAACAACTCAGTACGACTCAAAAGTTGATGACCCGACCAACAGTAAGGGCTCAACTAGATTTGGAGAGTTCACAAAAGTTGATGACCCGACCAAAGGTATGGGCTCAACCGGGCTTGGAGACGACACAAAAGTTGATGACCCGACCGACAGTAAGGGCTCAACTAGATTTGGAGACGACAAAAAAGTTGATGACCCGACCAAAGGTATGGGATCAACCGGGCTTGGAGACAACACAAAAGTTGATGACCCGACCAAAGGTAAGGGCTCCACAGGAATTAAAGACTCAACAGTAATTAAAGACTCTACCAAAATCAGGTCTACAAAAACCAGGACAGTTGGTACCTATGTGAACCTCAATGAGGTTATTTTGTCTGCTTCGTTTGTGAAGGAGAGGCAGAGTCCGTTAAGGTTGACAACTATTGAGAGGAAGGAGATTGAGCGGAAAGCGATTGGGTTGACCTATCCGGAGCTGCTCAAGGAGGTTCCGGGGGTATATGCGACCAGTGAGACCGGGAGTTATGGAGATGCGAAGATCAACATTCGGGGCTTTAAGCAGGAGAACATATCGGTAATGCTAAACGGGATTCCGATATCGGGGCTGGTGACGGGAAATATGTTCTGGAACAACTGGTTGGGGCTCATAGATGCAACTCACTCGATTCAGGTTCAAAAGGGGATTGGCGGTTCAATGCTATCGGACAACTCTGTCGGTGGTACCATAAATATCATCACCAAAACAGCCGACTCGCAGCCATCTGCATCTGCAGGACTCTTATTTACCAACTACGGCCAGGCGAAAAGTTTTATAAGTGTAAACACCGGACAGAACGCCAAAGGGTGGGCACTATCTGCAATGACATCGTATGCCTGGGGAAAAGGTTATCCGGATGCCACAGATGTGAGTTCGTGGGCTTATCTGGTAAATATAAGCAAAGTGATAAACAGCAAACACTCCCTGCTCTTTACAGCACTAGGTTCTCCCGAGAGGCACCAGCAGAGGTCGGCCAGGCTGTCTGCAACCGAAATTGAGACCTATGGGCTGCACTATAATAAAAACTGGGGCTACCTAAACGGCAGGGCAAGGAATATAAGCGAGAATTTTTACCACAAACCATATTTAACCCTTCACCATCTCTTCAAACCGAACACCAAAACAGAGGTGTCAAGCGCGGTTTATCTCTCTACAGGGCACGGCGGGGGCAGATGGTCTGAGTCCAAAGGGAAGAGGATAATCGACTACAGAAAAGATGGTCTTATAGACTGGGACGCGGTTATTGCAGATAATGTGCAAATTGCAGGGAATTCGCAGGGAGTACAGGCTCTCTCGCTCCAGGGGGCGCAGGGGTCTGCTTTGAATATTTTGAGCGACTATATTGCCGGTCATACACAGGCCGGGTTTAAGAGCAATATAAACTACAACCCGGATTCCAGATGGAGTTTAGGGGCGGGTGTTCACTATCAGCACTATTATACCTGGGAGAAGGAGATTATAACAGACCTTCTGGGAGGTAACTACTGGTATGAAGATTATGCAACAAAATCTATGGCGGGGCTTGCCGGCAGAAACCCTGTCAAGAGTGTTGGAGATTATATCCGCACCAATAACGGTAAGACAATTAACCACCTTACTCTTTACTCTACCGCAAACTTCAGGAATGAGATGTGGGATATACGCCTGGGAGCATCTGCAATGGGAAGCTCAAACAGACGATGGGATAAGTACAACTACATAGATAATATCTACAGCGAGAGTGCAAATGCGGCAGGTTACAGTCTAAAGGCAGGGGCAACCAGAAAAATCAATCTGGCCACCTCTATCTATCTTAATGCAGGAGTGTACAGCAGAGTTCCCTATAACGATGTTTTCTTCTCATCCGGCAACAACAATATTACCGATGATGTAAAAAACGAAAAGAACCTACTATCCGAAGTTGGGTTCCGGTATCTTTTTCAAAGAGGATCTATTGAGATAACCGGGTATTATGCTCTCTGGAAAAACAAAAGCATAATCTCCAACCCCTATGCTCAACCGGACAACTCAACCCTTCGTTATATGATAAGGGGGCTGGATGCGCTTCACTACGGAACAGAGATCAGTGCAGATTGGAGAGCCACCAGGAAACTTAAGCTCGCTGCAAATATTTCACTGGCCAAATGGCGCTGGAAAAACGATGTCTCTGCAAATATCTATGACGACTACTCCGGTATTTTACAAGGTGTTGTGAATGTTTACAGCAACAACCTTCCGGTTGGAGATGCACCTCAGACACAATTGAATCTTAGCACAGAGTTTACCCTTGCCAAAGGATTGACTATAAATGCAGACTGGAGGTACAACGCAAGAATGTATGCAGATTTTGATCCTAAAGAGAGACAAAATCCCAATGACAGAGTTGACCCGTTTAAGGTTCCGGATTACAGCGTTACCAATGCAGGTTTAAACTGGAATATTGGCCGGGGAAAAATTAACACCACCCTTTACGCCAATATTAATAACATCTTTAACAGTAAGTACATCGAGAGAGGCAGGGATGGATCTGACCACACATTGAACTCATTTAGGGGGTTCTGGGGAATCGGAAGAAATGCGGGAGCAGGAGTCAGATTCCAGTTTTAAGTGGGAGGAATTCAACTTGAATTGTCGGGAGAGATTCAAGTTTAATTGTCCGGAGAGATTCAACTTGAATTGTCGGGAGAGATTCAAGTTTAATTGTCGGGAGAGATTTCAGTTTATTTTGCGGGAGCAATTGAGTTGACAATAAACTCGGTTGCTCCTATGTTTTTGGCCACATAACCGGCACATACCTGTGAGCATTCATCCCTGAAGAGGGAATCTGAGAGAAGTTTGTCAAAAATTTCGACCAGTTCATCTTCACTCTTTACCGGGAAGGCCCCGCCAAGCTCCGTGAGGTCACGCGCCTCTTTGAATTTCCCGAACTTTGGACCAAAAACCACCGGCATTCCATATGTGGCAGCCTCCAGAATATTGTGAATACCTGCCCCGAAACCACCCCCGATATAAGCAAAAGTGCCATATCTGTATACTCTGGAGAGAATTCCGACCGAGTCAATTATTAAGACAGATGCCTCCGAAAGCTTTTCGCCCCTGTGACTTCCCTCAAGCTCACTATATCTCACATACGGAATATCCCTGAGAAGGTTAATGAGCTTTTTGATCTGATGCTCATCCACCTCGTGAGGCACTATAATCAGCTTAAATTTTGATTCCTGAGAGCTTACAGAGATCACATTGTCCAATTCAGGGAAGTTGGCAAACCTCGAAGTGTCTCTGTTTTGCTCAAATTTGCCCCTCTTTAACTCAGAATACCTCTGTGCAATCTTCTCCCTGTGGAAATAGCGACGATAGTGAGCCACAATCAACTCCTCATCTGCAGGCCAGGTACTGCCTGCCACACAACAGAGAGAGCTCCCGCAAAAGATCTCAACAGAACTTATCTTAACTGCTTTCTGAGCAAGCGCGTGCACTCTGTCAAAACGAGTATCTCCACAAACCGTAACTCTCTCCACCCCTATCCCCCGTAAAAGCGAAGCCGAGTTTTCGTCTTGTACAAAGAGATGGGTGAATAAGTTGAGAATCTTTCGGAAACTCCCTCCCCACCAACGGAAGAATGGCTGTCCCTGACGAAAAATTCCGGATACCAGATAGACCGGAATCCCACACTTATTGAGCCTTGTAAGGTAGTTCCTCCAGAATTCATATTTAATAAAAATCACCAGAGAGGGATTTATGAGCTCTATAAATTTTGCTGCGTTCCTTTTGGTATCCATTGGCAGATAAAAGATATGATCTGCCAGAGGATAATCCTTACGAAGTTCGTATCCACTAGGGGAGAAAAAGGTAATGACAATCCTGTAGAGCGGAAACCTCTCACGTAGCAGCTCTATGATAGGTCTTGCCTGTTCAAACTCACCCACCGATGCACAATGAATCCACACTGTCTCCAGGTTTGACTCTTTTGTGTAGTCCATCTCATCCTCGATAATTGAAAGAAGAGATTGGCGCCCTGCATAAAAAAGGGCCGCCTTTCGGGAGAAGATACCCATTATGCCTGAGGCAAAAAGATAGAGGGAGATTGAAATATGATAGAGAATCGTCAAATCATTTGTAAATTTGTACAAAATTAGTCAAATAAATGAAAAAATCTCTTGAGCAACTTGGTCAGTACTTTCTTTTGATGAAGATTGTATTCACACGGCCGGATAAGGGCAGGATTTTTAGGAAACAGTTCTTTATTGATACCGAAAAGCTGGTTCTTAACTCGATTCCAATTATTGCCGTAATCTCAATATTCATAGGTGCAGTAATAGTTATCCAGACAGCATACAACATTGAGAGCCCGC
>JAUYTH010000033.1 GCA_030695165.1 Bacteroidales bacterium | reverse complement strand
TGACATCAACAGGAGCAAGAAAAGTAAACACTGTTTACTCAAACACGATAATTGTTAAAACTCCTGCCATTTAGTTATTTAATTTAATATTATTTTTGAATCCCGGTTAAAAGCCGGGATTCTTTTTTAAAATACACAAATATGATAAACAAAGCATTAATCCTTTTATTACTGATCTCTTTAACATTCAATTCAAACCTCAGGAGTCAGAATATTTCCAAAGAATCATTATACGAGCTTGTAAAAGAGTCACAGGAGATTGAGCTATTATTAAAAAAAGATGGCAAAGCAGCGGCAGAAAAGCAGAACAATCTGGTTACTAAATATAAAGATGTTCAATTCTCCTTAGATGATTTTGCAAATCTTCCAAAAGATGCAGATATCTATAAAAACAGATCATTAAGAGTTATTTTCTACCCCTCTTTTGTCAGACTATCAAAAGACCAAGGCATTAACGGAGCTAAAGCATCTTGTTTGAAGATGTTGTACTATCCAGATGCATTGTCTGATAAACTTGAAGATCAGATTAAGTGGGCCAATGTATATGAGGAGTTTACAAAGCACCCTGCTCTTGCTCAATTTGTAAAGGGGAGGGATTACCAGTCAGCCGAAATTTTCTCCCGACTTCAATTTCTACTGCCTGAGGCTATTAAGGAGACACACCTGCTTGATGGAATATATTCAGCTCTAAAATTAAATACCAGCTACAAAGTCTCAACGGCAGCAATTACAATGTTTAAAGTAATTGCTTCGGAAAAGATCAATCTGCCTCACGATAGTATTCAGGTATTCAGAGAGCTCATTAGTCAGAAAACTAAAGATGTGATTGATTCAATGGAGACTCTTCCTTTAAAATACCCGGCAGATAAAAGGACCCTGGATCTTTTTAAAAATTCATATGAGTATATAAATAGTGATTATTCTAAGGGGAAATTAATAAACAGCAAAGCACCGGAGATAGAATTTCTATGGTGCAGCAACCCGGAAATAAAAAAATTGTCAGACACAAAAGGCAAGGTTGTGATAATTGATTTTTGGGCAACCTGGTGTTCGCCTTGTGTTGGTAGTTTCCCTAATGTCAGAATGTTACAAGAGAGATACAAAGAGTATCCGGTTATTATTATTGGAATTACCAGCCCTCAGGGATACCATATGGACAGAAAAAACAGAGCCAGATATGATACAAAAGATGATCCCGAGAAGGAGATCTCCTATATGCCATCTTTTATCAATGATATGGAGATCACCTGGGAGGTTGCATTTTCAAAAACAACTGTATTCAATCCACAATATGGTGTAAGAGGCATTCCTCACGTTGCAATTATTGATACTAAGGGTATTGTAAGATACAATGAACTCAGACCATACGATGACCCTGCTCACGAGGCCGAAAAAATTGATGCACTTCTTAAAGAGGCAGGACTCCCTTTTCCGGTAAATCCAATTTCTACTAGGTAAAAAATCGCCCGGTTTTGTTATATATATATTGTTAAGTAAAGAGCGCCGGAAGTAATACACTAAGCTGTTTAAAAAGTTTTTATATTTAGCTAGTTTAATTGGTTAGTTGGGTTAAGTTCTGTATTACTTCCGGCTTTTTAAAAAATGAATAATAAAAATAACATATCATTGAGAGCCATTTATGATAATCACTATTGTCAGATGGTTTTCTATGTTAAACAGATCGTAAAATCTACATCTACAGCAGAAGATATTGTTCAGGATCTCTTTGTTAAACTTCTTTCCAATCCTGCAGTAAATAATATCAATATTGGGTTTTTATATGTTTGTCTAAAAAACTCAGCTCTGAATTAC
This sequence comes from Bacteroidales bacterium, assembly GCA_030695165.1. Lineage (GTDB taxonomy): Bacteria > Bacteroidota > Bacteroidia > Bacteroidales > UBA932 > Bact-08. Next base: position 131 of record JAUYTH010000033.1, on the reverse strand, counting down.
GTCTCGACAAAAAAGTATAAAAGTGAAGTTCGTGTGGATACATTCAAATATCACCCTGCAGATGAAGTAACCGATATTGTTGAATTAGCTGAAAGAGAAGAGAAACTTAGGAGAGTAATCTCAGACCTGAC
>JAUYTH010000006.1 GCA_030695165.1 Bacteroidales bacterium | reverse complement strand
GGATTTGGATTCATCAAAGACGAGAAAACAGGAACAGATTATTTTGTACATTCATCTGGACTGAAATCAAGAATCAGAGACAACGACGAAGTTACATTTGACCTCGAACAAGGAAGAAGAGGCTTAAATGCTGTAAATGTAAAATTAGCGTAGCTTGAAACAACTTAAAAAGTTTTTATATAAATAATTCTTTTTTTAAGTCATTAAAAAGCCCCACATCTGTGGGGCTTTTTATATTTAGACCTACTTAATGAAGAGTGGAATAGTAAATTTGAATGAGCTTCCAACATTAAGTTCACTCTCTAGCCATATCTTACCCCCGTGTGCTTCTACGAACTCTTTGCATAGTATAAGGCCTAGTCCTGTTCCACTCTCCTGGTTTGTCCCTTTTGTAGAGCTAGAGGCACCTATCTGCCAAAGATTTTCAAACCTGACTGGATCAATTCCAACCCCTTTATCGGTTACGGATATTATTGCATTGAATTTATCGGGTTCAGCTGAGATAGAAACAGTGCTTCCGGGGTATGAAAATTTAATTGCATTAGTCACTAGATTTCTAAGGATTACCTTAAACATATTTGGGTCACAAAAAAGCACCACTTTTTGAGCATTGTCAAAAACAATATCTATGTTTTTATTCTGAGCCTGATTGATTACTGATATATCAATCTCTTCCCACAACTTTTTCAAGGATATCTTCTCCTGACGGAATCTTATCTTCCCAAGCTGGCTGCTTGACCACATTAACAGATCTTCGAGCAGAGAGTATGTAGAACGGCTTGAGTTGTTCATAAGCTTTATCATATGCTCTACTTCATCCGGCTCGATACTTTTAAAATTCTTCTTAAGGTAGTCTGTGAATCCAATAAGAGCTATAAACGGATTCTTAAGGTCGTGTGCAATAATTGAAAAGAACTTATCCTTGGTGGCGTTAGCCTCTTTCAACTCTTTGTTTACACTGCTTAACTGTCTTAAAGTCTCCTCAAGATTGCGCTTCTCTTTAATAAGTTGCCTCTGGAGTGTGTTTACCTCCCGGTTTAGCTCGTGCATCAAAGAGTTGTTTTGAATAAGCTGATTGGCATCTGTCCCTCCACAGATTAAAATTTTCCCATCTTTAAGAAAAACGCTTGCACTTATTGAGTTGTTAATTGTTGAGTAGTTCCCGAAAGTTAGGAATCCTTTATAAATAAGGGCTTTGTCTGAAGTGGTATTAATAAGTTTTTCAAAAGTTGGGTTCAGCAGACTCTCTGTCGTCACGCTCTCTCCAAAAAGTGACCTGATAGCACTGTTTGCAAAGAGCAATTCGCCATCTGTTCTAAAGATGGCTATACAAAATGTATTATTTCTTATAATACATTCACTTAGCTCTTTACTCCACTCTTTGAAAGAGAAATTATCTATCTCCATTGCTGCTTAATGTTTAGATTTCAATGCATCGAGCTTCTCGTCCGAGAAATAGACAAAAAGAGGTATATTGAGCTGCATCCACTCGTAGTAGGGGTAGATTTCGCAGTAGGCCTGTGGTGAGAGCTCCTTTTTTATTATCTCAATCCAGGCATTAAGTTGAGCTGCCCAGTATGTTGAGGCAAAGTTATGACTTCTGTAGGCCCGGAAGACCCAAAGAACAGTCTCAACAAATACCTCATCATTTCGGTTTCCTAGGATAGATGCTATGAATCTCACGTGGTTTGAGTGGTTGTCTTTCATCATAGCTATGTTATCTTTACCAATTAGACTAACTATGTCCTCTCTGTATGCCATACTTCTGTTTATTTCGGCAATAAGCTGGTCACTTTTGTCAATATACTCTTTAACAGAATTGATACTTACACTGTTTAGTCTGTTTGCCGATTCAATAAGTGTGTTCTTATCCATTGTTTTCAATATTGTTAATAAACTCTTCCAGTTTATAAAGGTTGGGAAAGTATAGGAGGTTAGGATATTTGCAGGTAATTTCTTTTTGGGAGTAACGAAGCCCTTGGCCACCTACAATAATGAGCGTTTCAGGAAAGAGTGCTCTTATTCTCTCGATTACCTCCTCAAGCAGATTAATATGAAAGTAGATACTCATTGAGAGTGCAACTATTTTTGGGTTCACAATCTCTATAAATTTGATCAAATCGTTTAACGGTGTGTTGGCACCAAGAAAATGGACGTTCCAACCGTGAATTTCGAAGATATCTGCTACCATCTTTATTCCAATCTGATGCGCCTCCTTCTCAACAGAAGAGGCAACAACTGTGTTGTTCATTCTTGATTTAGAGATGATTTTTGAGTAGAGTTCGTTGAGGATAGACTCTACAATTGCAGATGCCATATGTTCCGATGCAACACTAATCTCACCCCTCTCCCAAAACTCGCCGACATCGTATAAAGCGGCTTTAATTATATTCTCGTAAATATCGTTAATACCGGTTTTTTCGTTTACGAGTTTATTAATTATCTCTGAACAGACCAATCGATTGCCAACCAATAGTCCATCCAGGAACTGTTTCTGTATAGGTGCAAAATCCATAATATATTACTAACCCCACTCTAAAGTTAATAATTTATTGTTACAGAAAGAAAATTAAATGAGATATTAAACTGAGATGTTAAAGCACTTTCTCCATTACATAGTCTTCCATAAAGAAGCCGTTGCCAATGTCGATGTTCTCTTCCGTGATAATTTTGAATCCAAAATTCTTATAAAAAGTTATTGCTCTATTGTTTCGGTTGACATTTAGAGATAGAGTGCCGTTGTTGTTGAAACGAGCAATTTTTTCAATCTCCTTGATCATTGCCTTACCACATCCGCTGCCCTGATATTTTGGGAGTATATATATTTTGTGAATCTTAGTTTTGCCTGTCCCGGCTATGTTTAACTCATAGGAGGAATAACCGATGTATCTGCACTCCCGATGGCCACTCTCATTGTTTATGTTCTCCAGATCATAAAAGAAAGCCAGAAGAAACCTATGACCATTGATATTAATCTGATCTGTAAGAGATGAAGCACTGTACATCATCTCAAGCATATAGTCAATCTGCTGCGATTCAAGAATATCTCCAAACGCAATTGGCCAGGTCTGATAAGCAATATCCCGAATAATTGGGATATCTTCTGTAAAGGCATTACGAATATGTATCATCTCAAAATCATATTAAAATTATGAATCCGAAAAAAACTTCTTCTGATAAACTAGCCTAAAGATGGTTAAAAACAGACTATTATACTATTTGTGTGTCAACAGATGAATCCATCTCTGATTCAGAGGCTGAAATTACTTCTGATACCGGAGCAGGTGCAACAACAGGTTTAGGTAGATCTACCCATTTTTTTACATTGAACGCATTCATTCCTCTTATCCCTCTCTCTATCTCAAACGATACAATGTTGTTCTCTGTAATATCTTCCAGCAATCCGTGGACGTGAACAAAAAATTTCTCCTGTGTATCCAACTCCTTAATAAAACCAAAACCTTTAGAGCTGTTGAAGAACTCAACTCTACCTTTGCGAAGAGCAGGTTTCTCCTCACGCTCTCTTTTAGGAATAGATACCTCGATATTTTCTGCTTTTACCTTGATTTTTTTGGAAGGATCCGGTGGAGTATCTGTGATCATCCCGTTTTCATCTACAAATGCGAGCATATTTTCAAGCCCTCCCCCCGGAGCACTGGCTTTACGATCCTCTTTCTTTTGCTGCTTTTCAACTCTTTTGCTTAACCTTTTTTTCTCTTTTTCTCTTTTGTTAAATGTTACTTGTGATTTTGCCATTCGTTATTATTAATTAAATTTTGGACTGCTCTCTCTGAACAGCCCGATGGTCTATGTAGGATTACCCTTTTGCAAAGATAGTAAATTTATCAGGCATTGGATTTAAACTTCCTTATTCATAAATTTGTTTAGAGTTTAGCAAAATTTAAAAATTAAATTTTAGATAATTAATTATATACAAATGAAGAGATCACTTTTAATAATCACTATGCTGCTAACCTTTTTGGGAAGCTCAAAACTAACGGCAGCCAATGAGGAGGCCAGACTACTTAGATTTCCGGATATCCACGGAGATAAGATTGTATTCTCTTATGCAGGAGATATTTACACTGTTTCATTTAATGGAGGTGTTGCCAGAAGGCTAACTTCACACATAGGTTACGAGATGTTTCCAAAATTCTCGCCGGACGGCAAACATATAGCCTTTACCGGTCAGTACGATGGAAACACAGAGGTGTTTGTGATATCTGCAGATGGAGGGGAGCCAACCAGGTTAACTTTTACTGCAACTTTGGGGAGAGATGATGTAGGCGACAGAATGGGACCTAATAACGTTGTTATTGACTGGACACCGGACGGAAAGAGCGTTCTATACAGGACAAGGGGGTATACCTTCAACGATTTTACAGGTCAGTTGATGACAGTTCCTTTGGAGGGCGGCCTTTCACAAAAGGTACCTTTAAAAAACGGAGGTTTTGCAAGTTACTCTCCGGACGGGAAGAAATTGGCATATAACTATGTATTTAGAGAGTTCCGTTCCTGGAAAAGATACTCAGGAGGGATGGCAGACGATATCAGAATTTTTGACTTCGAGACCAAAATATCTGAGAGAATTACAGAAAATGTTTACCAGGATATATTTCCAATGTGGTCAAAAGATGGTAAGATGGTTTACTATATCTCCGACAGAGACAGTTATATGAATCTCTACTCTTGGGATACACAAAGCAAAAAGACAGAACAGATAACCAAATACAGAGATTACGACATTAAGTTCCCTGCAATTGGAGATAAGTATATAGTATATGAGAACGGAGGCTATATAGTTAAGCTGGACCCTGTTTCAAAGAAGGAGGAGCGTGTAAAAATTTTTATTGGTAACGATCTTACCTATGCAAGGAGTGAGTGGAAAGATCTATCAAAGAGTATCAGATCTTATTCTCTCTCTCCAAATGGTGAGAGAGTACTTGGAGGAGCCAGAGGGGACGTTTTTTCAATCCCGACGAAAAACGGAATAACATATAATCTCACCAACTCATCTGATGCAAACGATAGGAGTGCAGATTGGGCTCCGGATGGGAGTGGATTTGCATATATTTCAGATAAAGATGGTGAGTTTAACATCTATTTCCGTGATATCCGAAACGGCAAAGAGAGAAAGCTTACAGATATCAAGGGGTATATCTTTGGTTTTGAGTGGAGCCCGGACTCTAAGAAGATTCTATGGAGCGAGAAGCTCAACACCCTAAACTTACTCGATTTTGCAACCGGTAAGAGTACTGTTATTGAACAGTCAGGTATAAGTCCTATAAACGACTATAACTGGTCTCCGGACAGCAGACTTGTGGTCTATACTCGTCCTGGCAAACAGACATCTACAGTTATGGTTTTTGACACAAAAGATGGAAGTAAAAGAGAGATAACAGACCAATGGTTCAGCTCTAACAGTGCTAACTTCAGTAAAGATGGGAAGTACCTGCTTTTTGTCTCTAACAGAACCTTCAACCCTACCTACAGCAGTACAGAGTGGAACCATATCTACTCGAATATGAGTAAAATATATATCCTACCTGTTGTTAAGGGTGCAGATATTCCGTTTTCTCCTAAAAATGATACAGTTGCAGTTACAGCAGTCGTAACAGCACCAGTTAAGCCGACAACTGAAAAACCTAAGAGCGCAACTGATTCAAAATCTGAGGTAGTATACAATTTTGATGATGCAGCCTCACGAATTATTGAGGTGCCTGTTGCAGCTGCACAATACGGAAACCTTCATATGATTGGCAACTCTATCTATTTCAGTTCAAGAAGAGGTACAGCAATGTACGACATAGAGGCTAAGAAGGAGACAGACCTTCTGGCGATGATCATCTTTAGCCACGGGTATAAAAAAGCTTTGGCAATTTCTGGGGGCAATGCTCAGGTTGTTGAAATCCCAAAGGCTCCGGTAACTGTGAGCAAACCAATCTCAACTACGGGAGTTAAAAAGCTTGTAGATTATAAACAGGAGTGGATGCAGATCTACAAAGAGAGCTGGAGGCAGATGAGGGATTACTTCTACGCAAAGAATATGCACGGAGTTGATTGGGATAAAATTTACAAACGCTATGAACCCATTGTATCTCACGTAGCTCACCGTTCTGATCTCACCTATGTGATAGGAGAGATGATTGCAGAGCTAAGCGTTGGACACGCATATTCGCAAAACGGAGAGAAGCCGGAGCCTGTAAGAGTTCCAACAGGGCTTTTAGGTGCACGTTTTTCAAAAGATAAATCGGGTTTCTTCCGTGTAGATAAAATTATTGAGGGGGCCAACTGGAATGCCCAGACCCGCTCTCCACTAACTATGCCGGGAGTTGAAGTTAAAGAGGGAGAGTATATACTTGCAATTAACGGAGAGTCATTAACAGATTACAATGACATTTTTGAACTTCTTGCAGGTACTGCCGGCTCGTTGGTAGAGCTGGATGTAAACAGCAAACCCGAGATGGCAGGCTCGAGAAGAGTGCTGGTTGAACCTATTGCAGATGAATCTTCTCTACACTATTACAACTGGGTACAGAATAATATCCGCAAGGTCACCGAGGCCACAAACGGAGAGGTTGGTTATATTCATATTCCGGATATGGGACAGCCCGGGCTAAACGAATTTGTAAAACACTACTATCCTCAGCTTGGCAAAAAAGCCCTCATCATTGACGACAGAGGCAACGGTGGCGGTAATGTCTCACCAATGATTATTGAGAGACTACAGCGAACAATCACACTCTTTACAATGCACACAAACCAGAAAGAGGGTTCGCTTAATCCCGTGGGTACATTTCAGGGGCCTAAAGTGCTCCTTGTCAATGAGTACTCTGCCTCAGACGGAGATCTGTTCCCATATCGCTTTAAGCATAACAAACTGGGAACAGTCATAGGGAAACGCACCTGGGGAGGAGTGGTCGGTTATAGCGGAACCATTCCGGTAGTAGACGGAGGTTCAATAGTAACCCCATCCTATGCACCATTTGCTGCAGATGGAAGCGGGTTCATAATTGAGGGCGAGGGTGTACACCCGGACATTCTCATTGAGAACGACCCATATAAAGAGTTTATGGGTGAAGATGAGCAGCTCAATAAAGCCATTGAGGTGATAAAACAGCAGATGAAGGAGTTTAAATATATGCCTGCGAAGATTCCGGCTTTCCCGGATAAGAGTCCTAAAAGATAGGTGAAGATTCAAAAACTACGCTGCAGCCCGAGGATATTTTAATGTGTGATGTGAATCAATTTGTCCGGTTATTTATCATGACAATAATTAAAGCAAATAGCCATACACACCGGACTGCAGCGTCGTTTTTTCTTTAACGGCGTTGCAAACATAGCCAATAATGAATAGAGGAGGTGTACTTAGAAACACTGTTGCAGATTTTTTCGCAAAAATCTAATTTAACTTATTTAAAAACAGATTTGTAAAAACCGGCTGTTTCGGTTTGTTTCAGGAACTGCTGCCGTTTTCGGGAGATAATTTCTGGATTTTCTTCAGGATTTTCCCCTTCATAGTCCTTATACTTGCCTCGGAACTGTTGAGAAAATTGGCTATATCCAAATTCGAGAAGCCCTCTTCATTGAGGACAAAGATCAATTTCTCAAAATCAGTTAATTGATCCAGGTTTTCAATATCTCCGTATATTGCAAAAAACTCCTCTGTAGTTGTTATTGATGATAGAGAGCTCCTTGAAAGGGAGTTGGCCTGATCAATTATGCTGTTAAGACTATCAAATACCTCATTGGATAGTTTTCTTGACCTGACAGCCTCCATATAGACATTATCAATAAGCTGAGGGAAGATAAAGGAGGTAGTTTTACAAATTTCGGATGTAATCCATAACTTGTTCAAGTTCTCTTCAAACATCTTTGAATTGCTCTCGCTCTCAGATAACTTCTTTTGCATTCTCCTCTTTTTGATCACATATATAGATGAAGTAATAATTAAAGAAGTGATT
>JAUYTH010000366.1 GCA_030695165.1 Bacteroidales bacterium | reverse complement strand
TATCAGATACTGACCATATTGATTTTTCTCCATCGGTTTTGCAAGTTCCAGAAGCTGATTTTTATCTATCCAACCTTTGTTGAATGCAATCTCCTCCAGACAGGCAACCTTAAGCCCCTGTCTTTTCTCGATTACCTCTACAAAACCGGATGCCTCCGATAGAGAGTCGTGAGTGCCGGTATCTAACCAGGCAAATCCCCTCCCAAGCAGCTGAACCTTTAGCTCTCCATCTTTTAAAAACTCCTGATTTACTGTTGTTATCTCCAGCTCTCCACGCGCAGATGGTTTAATCCGTTTTGCTACATCAACCACCTTGTTGGGGTAGAAGTAGAGCCCTACAACTGCATAGTTGCTCTTTGGATTGAGAGGCTTCTCCTCTAAACTCAGAACTTTCCCTTCCGGGTTGAACTCTGCAACTCCGTACCTTTGAGGGTCAGTTACATAGTAACCAAATACTGTGGCGATGGATCTTTTTTTTGCATCCTCTACTGCCTCACTTAGCATTTGGCTGAATGACTGCCCGTAAAAAATATTATCTCCCAGGACAAGGCAGGCGCAATCGTCCCCAATAAACTGCTCTCCTATTATGAATGCCTGGGCAAGGCCATCCGGAGATGGCTGCGGGGCATATTCAAACCTCACTCCGTAATCGCTGCCATCTCCCAGAAGCCTTATAAAACCGGGAAGGTCCGCAGGGGTAGATATTATTAGAATCTCCCGAATTCCGGCTAACATTAAGACCGAAATGGGATAATAGACCATTGGTTTATCATAAATTGGCAGAAGCTGTTTTGAAACCCCTTTGGTAATAGGGTAGAGTCTGGTCCCGGAACCACCGGCAAGTACTATTCCTTTCATATAAAAATACTGTTTCTTTAAACAAATATAGTAAAAAGATACTTCCTAACTTAGCAGAACTCCAATAAAGTGAATAGGACAAAGCTGTTTAAGATCTATTTACGGAAAATACCTCTTTTTAACGGTTTAACCTCCTGCGGTGCATTGTGGAATATGTCCGGGTCTAAGCACAATCCCGGGCTGTTTTTAAGAGAGTTATATATGAAGCGCCAATCCGGAAGACCACCGAAATTCCTATCGTCGATGAACATATCTGCCATTATCTTTCTTGGACCTGTGTTGGGCAGATCGGGGTAGTTGGTATTCACAGCATAGAAATGAACTCCCCTCTGCTTACAATAGTCCAGGGCAGCCTGCAGGTGCTCTCCCTCACGAACAGTCCATAGAATAAGGTTGTGTTTAAGCTCGCTCTGGATTAGTTTTAATGTCTCAATCGCAAAAGGGATCTCCTCCCCAATCTCGGGAAAACGATGCTTAACAATTGTACCGTCAAAGTCAATAGCGATAACCATCTAACTGGTATTTAAAAAAACGCTGCAAATGTAATGAATTTTAGTTTATTTTCTAATTACTTGACAGCGATTTGCAAAGAGAGTCGAACAGTGGAGAGTTATGATCAATAAAATTCTGGGCAGCAGACTCGAGCTTGGCTATATTTTTTTTAGAGGCGTTGTCAATTCTTATATCTGCAGTAAGCATCGGGGGTTCAATCCTTATGTAGTTCTGAGGAACCCGGGAGATAGAAAAAATTTGCTGCATCTGGTAATCAACTGTTTCCGAAACAGATGACATTAAAATATCCAGGATAGGATGGAGCCAGTGTATATATCCGAAATTTTTTGTGTTTTTGAAATGGTACGGCCGTATAACTTTACCTGTTCCCACAGATAGCATCCAGAAGTTGCTTACAGTCTCCCCGGGCCAGATCTTAATAGCCTCTACCAGCGAGCACATTGCAGGATTACCTGCATAGACCCCACCATCTACCAGGTGTCTGGAGGTATTGTCTTTTGCAAATATTTGCGCAGGAATAAAGTAACTAGGAGCTGCAGTGGTTGCACGAACAACGTCACATAGTTTGTAGTTGGCCATATCACCATATTTGGTAGTGGCGTATCGGCTAAAGAGTACTGCTTTACGGCTGCTTAGATCATATGCGGTTATCAGGCAATCCTTCATAACCTCTGAGATGTATGAATCTCCGATGAGTTTTTTTGCAAACTCATAGAGTGCATCTTCACTGTATCTGCTTCTTAACAGCCCCGCTGCTGACCTGATATAGTAACTCACCGGACGCCGGAAAAGAACAGGCCCCAACTCTTTATAGAGATCCGAAATTTGAGTGGCACTATATTTAGGGCGGGATGTCCCCTCATTTTTAGATTGAGGAACAAGGTAGAGGCAGGTGAGAATTCCTCCTGCAGATGTGCCGGAGAGTAGGTCAAAACAATCTGCAATTCTAAGCTGATTATCTCCTTTTTCGTTTTGTAAACGTTTTTCAAGATGAGCTAGAATTGCGGCCGGTAATATCCCCCGGATACCCCCGCCGTCTATAGAGAGAATCTTTTTCAAAATATTTAATTTCAATAAGTTCAACTAACGCGAATTTAATAAAAATTACTAAATTTGTCTCTATGAATATCTCAATGTTGGTCGGATTATTGCAAAATATTGCCATTTTATTGGCATTCACCCTCATATATGACATCATTTGGACTAAAGAGACCCATTTCAGAAGGTTAATAAACA
>JAUYTH010000365.1 GCA_030695165.1 Bacteroidales bacterium | reverse complement strand
CAATTATTTTTGACAAATATAAAAAAATATAGATGCATTATATCCGCGCCGCAATATTTGTTTTCTCTTTACTGTTGTCTACCGTAATCTCCAATGCACAATCTGCAGAGCTTACAAAACATACCTCGGCAATAAACAGCGCGAAGATGCAGAGCAGACTCTCGTTTATTTCGGATGACCTTACTAAGGGCAGAGCCAGTGGAACTCCCGGCAACCTGATTGTATCTTCATTTTTGAGAGAGGAGTTCTCAAGGCTGGGTATGATTCCCTTCTACAGCACTACCTTTACTCAAAGTTTTACAATACCCGAGAGCTCTGTCATAGGGCGAAATATTATTGGAGTTATTCCGGCTCTCTACTATACAGATCAATACATCTTAATCTCTGCCCATTATGACCATCTGGGAATAATTGGAGGCAATATATACAACGGTGCAGATGATAACGCTTCCGGGGTAACAGCTCTTTTAACAATTGCAGAGCTTTTTTCACAGATGAGAGAGTTAAGGCAGGGGCCCAGGAAGAATATAATCTTTGCACTGTTTGACGCAAAGGAGAGCAACCTTGAGGGCTCTAACCACTTCTCCAAAAATCTCCCTATAAAATCTTCAAAAATTAGTCACTGTATAAATATTGACCAGATAGGGTGCACATTTGCCCCTCCGGGAAAGAGAGAGAACTATATACTATATGTTGCGGACTATAAGATTAGAGGGGATATCAAAAAGAGGCTGGATGGGATAAAACGTCAATATGAGATGGAGATTGAGATTGACCACACATTTTACAACAGTCCGTCGTTCTATGAGGTTTTTCTGAGAACTTCGGACCAGTATAATACTACAGCTGCAGGTATACCATCTGTTATGTTTACATCCGGAATTCATATGCATACCTATAAGCCTACAGATGAACACTATTTTATAAACTATGAGGTTTTAAAAGAGAGGATTAAGCTCCTTTTTTATCTGATTAATAATCTCTTGTAAAACTTGCAAGTGCTGCCAGACTTTTTCCGGTATAGCTTCTTTCGCACTTAACAATATCTTCCGGAGTGCCGGCAAAGACCACCTCTCCACCGCCATCTCCCCCTTCTGGACCCATATCTACTACCCAGTCTGCACACTTGACCACATCCATATTGTGCTCAATAACAATTACTGTATGACCTCTTGCGATGAGTGCATTGAATGAGTCCATCAGACTCTTTATATCATTGAAGTGGAGGCCTGTTGTAGGTTCATCAAAAATAAAGAGGATAGATTCACTCCCACTCTCTTTGCCCAGAAACGATGCCAATTTAACTCTCTGACTCTCTCCCCCGCTTAGGGTACTGCTGCTCTGTCCAAGTTGTACATATGATAACCCTACATCCATAAGTGGTTTAAGCTTATGGGCAACTCTTAAAGAGGCAGCCTCTTTTTGTGAAGAGAAAAAACCTACAGCCTCCCCTACACTCATATTGAGAACATCGTTGATGTTCTTCTCCTTGTACCTCACCTCCAGAATGTCCTGCTTGAACCTTTTACCCCCGCAAGATTCACAAACCATTTGAACATCTGCCATAAACTGCATCTCAATATTTATTACCCCTTCACCCTGGCACTCGGGACATCTCCCTCCGTCAATATTAAATGAGAAGTGAGAGTGTCCGTATCTGTTTGCCTTTGCATAGGGCTGTTCGGAGAATAGCCGTCTAATCTCATCGTAGACTTTAAGATAGGTTGCAGGGTTAGAGCGAGTTGATTTTCCAATGGGATTCTGGTCTATATACTCGACAGCTGTCACTTTGGAGACATCTCCACACAACTCTTTGTGAAGAGCTGGTCTCTCTCCAAACTGGTTAAGCCTTCTGTTTATTGCGGGGAATAGAATATCCCTCACCAGAGTAGATTTACCCGATCCGCTCACCCCTGTTACAGCTGTTAGAACTCTTAAAGGAAACTTTACGTCAATATCTTTGAGATTGTTTTCGTAGGCACCCTTTATCTCAATATAGCTGCTCCACTGCCTCCTCATAAGAGGTGTCTCTATCTTCTCAAATCCTCTTAGATATTTAAGTGTGAGACTTCTGCCACACTCACTCTCTGTAAGGTTGTCATCTATCTCTCCCTGAAACACCAACTCCCCACCAAAATTGCCTGCATAAGGGCCGATATCTATAAGTTGGTCTGCAGCCCTCATTATCTCCTCGTCGTGCTCAACAATAAGCACACTGTTGCCCAGGTCTCTGAGCTGTTTTAAAACAGTTATAAGCCTGCGGGTATCTCTCGGGTGGAGCCCAATGCTGGGCTCATCCAGAATATAGAGCGAACCCACCAGGCTGCTTCCTATGGTGCTTACAAGATTAATTCTCTGGCTCTCCCCTCCGCTCAGGGTGTTGGAAGCCCTGTTGAGTGTAAGATATGGGAGACCGACGGATATCATACAACTTAGTCTGTTTTTAAGCTCTTTCAGAGCTCTCTCCCCTATCTTCTGCTGATAGCTATCAAGTTTAAGATCTGCAAGAAAGGTGTAGAGATTCTCTATGCTCATCTCCATAAGATCGATAATGGTTTTACCTCCGATTTTTATGTAGAGGGCCTCTCTTCTCAATCGTTTACCCTTGCACTCCGGGCAGGTTGTCTTCCCGGAGTATCTGCTGAGCATAAAGCGGAACTGTATCTTGTATTTATTTGATTCAATGATTTTAAAAAATTCGTTGAGCCCGGTAAAGTAGCTGTTTCCCTCCCAAAGAAGGTTCTTTTGCTCAACTGAGAGCGAATGGTAGGGCTTATGTATTGGAAAATCAAATTTATGAGAATTAATAACCAGCTCATTAAGATAGTTTTTCATAGTATCTCCCCTCCAACAGGCAACCGCCTCCTGATAGATGCTCAGGCCTGGGTCGGGTATAACAAGAGTTTCGTCAATACCAACAATTTTGCCGTACCCGGAGCAGGCGGGACACGCCCCAAGCGGGTTATTATAGCTGAACAGAAGCTCTGTAGGATCCTCAAAGATAACTCCGTCGCGCTCAAAAAGGGCCGAAAAGGCTTTGAGTTTATACCCTTTACCGGCTGCAATATAGATGGTCTCTCTCTCCTGGTCTGCTCCTCGCTTTACGGAGAATGCAGTAGAAAGCGAATCAAAGAGTCTGTTATCTGTCTCTTCACTGTTTTCGTTAATAACCCTGTCCACAAGCAGATAAACCTGGTCAGTAGCATTGAAATCTCCATTAAGTGCACTCTCTATTCGGACTAACTCTCCTTTGCAGAATAAACGAGTGAAACCCTCCTCTTTAAGTGCAAGCAGATTCTCTGTTCTGCTCTCGCTGCTCTCCCAACCGAAAGGTGAGAGAATATAGATAGTCTCCCCTTTGGGAAGAGTCTTAATATAGTTAACAACATCTGCAACAGTATCTCTTTTTACCTCCTCACCGGTTACAGGGGAGTAGGTTTTGCCACTCTTAGTAAAAAAAAGCCTCAGGTAGTCATAGATTTCGGTGCTGGTACCAACTGTAGAGCGGGGGTTTCTTGTGTTTACCTTCTGCTCTATGGCAATTGCAGGGGGGATACCGGTAATCTCATCAACATCCGGCTTGGACATCCTGCCCAAAAACTGACGTGCAAATGAGGAGAGGCTCTCCACAAAACGTCGTTGACCCTCTGCAAAGATGGTATCAAAAGCGAGGCTGGATTTCCCGGAACCGGAGATTCCGGTTATTACAATCATCTTATCTCTGGGAATCTCCAGGTTTATGTTTTTAAGATTATTAAGCCTTGCTCCTTTAATCTTTATGCTGTTATCTTTAACGACTCTATCCTGCATTCTGTACTTGTACTATATGGAGATTCTGCTCACAGATTTTACCCCTTTTAACTTCCTTAAATTAAAAATCAATTTATCCAGTTGCTGGTTGTTGGATACAGAGACCTGCAATTTTGCCTCCAGCTTTCCTTTCAAATCTGTAATTGAAAAGTGACGCAAAGATATATTAAGTAAGTTTATTATCTCCATTATCTGCTGCCCTGTTGCCTCATCTCCATATCCACTTATTCTCAGAGCAGTCTGGAAACTTTGCCCCGAAGTGCTCTCCCTCCATCTCACCCTCTGAATTCTGTAGGGGTAGTTATCAAAGAGCCGTGAGGCGTTGGGGCAACTTATTCGGTGAATCTTTATACCCTCCTTAATTGTCACGAAACCAAAAACCTCATCTCCCGGAATTGGGTTACAGCACTTGGCCAGTTTAAATCCAACATTGTTTACCCTATCGTCAATAATAAGATAGTCAGATGTACCGGCAGATGTTTTCTCCGGTTTTGGAGCAGGTGGTATAAATGGCTCTTTATGTTCGGTGCCTCCCTCCTCTTTATCTTTTGCGTTGAGTACGCTCTTTACCTGAGATATATCTATCTCTTCTGTAGCTACAGCAGCATAAAACTCCGGTGCAGTTTTGAATTTATAGTGTTTGAGAAGATAGACAATAACCTCGTCGTTGAACTCCATCTTCCAGTTATTGATCCTTCTCTCAAGCAACTCTTTTCCCTCCTGGGCCCTTTTACCGGTCTCCTCCTTGAGTTTCTGTTTGATTTTGGCTCTGGCTTTAGAGGAGACAACATAGTTTAGCCAGTCGAGAGATGGTTTTTGGTTTTTACTGCTGGTAATCTCCACCACATCTCCGGTTTTAAGCCTCTCCCTTATTGAGGCAGGCTTACCATTCACCTTTGCCCCGGAACATTTGAGCCCAAGGTTGGAGTGAATATCAAATGCAAAATCCAGCACACAGGAGCCGGGAGAGAGCCTCCTGAGGTCACCATCGGGGGTGAAGACAAAGATTTCGTTAATGGCAATATCCAGATTATTGCTAGAGCTGCTTATATTCCCGCTCTCAAGCAATTTTTTTACACCTCCCAGCCACAAAGAGAGCCCCTGCTCGCTCTTAACCCCTTTATAGGACCAGTGAGCTGCATACCCGTTCTCAGCAATTTCGTCCATTCTTCTGGTCCGGATCTGGATCTCAATTATGTGTTTATCTTTTGTGGTAACAGTGGTGTGCAGCGACTCATAACCATTCTCTTTAGGAACTGTAATCCAGTCTCTTAGCCGGTCTGTATCCGGTTTGTAATATTCTGTTACAATTGAATAGGCCTTCCAGCAAAGTTCTTTTTCCCTTTCAGGCGGAGAATCAATAATTATTCGAATTGCAAAAAGATCGGCAA
>JAUYTH010000364.1 GCA_030695165.1 Bacteroidales bacterium | reverse complement strand
CAATTCAAAAATTGATCTATTTTCGTAGTATTTTCAGATTTAAAAAAAATACTGTCTATAAAGAAAGGCTTCTGTTCTTATAATATATGTCGCTACAATTTTATGCGGTGAGCTTTCCACGCATATGTGGCGACTTAATATAAAAAAAGGCTGCCAAAAATGGCAGCCTCATTTAAAATAGTCACAATTAATTAGTTTCCGTATCCAGGATTTTGCTGATCTGCAATCTTAGGATTTGCATTAATCTCATTTTCCGGAATTGGAAGAATAGCTTTAAAGAACGTTCTGTTTATAGTCTTTTCCCTTGTTGGTATTAATACAGCAGGGAAAATGAAGTCATCATTATACTCAATAGTCTTATTCCAACGTAACATATCAAAGTATCTGTGACCCTCTGCAAATAGCTCTTTACTCCTCTCATCCTCTATCATTGACATTGTGATGTCTACAGCTGTAGCAGGAGCGAGAGAAGGTGCTCTCTTACGAATCATATTCAGATATGTCGATGCTTTTGTCTTATCTGGAGTTGGAAGGTTGAGAGCAGCCTCTGCTGCCATCAGGTAAACTTCCGACACTCTGATTACTTTAATATTTGTTGCAGAAGCAGTTCCTTTATCTCCTAACATTCCGTGACCTCCTACATACTTCATACAAGAGCCAAATCTTGAAGATGAAGACTCATCAAAGTCCATAATGGCCTTACGAATATCTGCAGGATCCTGGTTTAGTCTTGTAATAAAATAGTTGCTAGCCATAAACCATCCAAGGGCTCCTGTAATTTTATTTCGTCTTAGAAGATAGTAGCCAAGTGAACCTGTCCCTAGATTCGCCTCTGATGCATAGACACCCAATTCAAATATTGACTCGGATGAGAAAGGAGTTGCCCAGGATGTAATCCAGTTAGTGTTTGTATAAGGGACATAAACATTGCTTGTTATAACATCCTCTGCTGCCGTTAATGCATCTGCATACCTGTTCATATGGAGGTATACTCGAGCCAGAATTGCCTTGTTGGCATAGTAGTTAATAAACCCGTTAACTTTGGTCTTAGGTAGAAGCGGAGCGCCATCTGTTAGGTCTTTAACTATTTGAGTATAAACCGCCTCAACAGAAGAGCGCAAAGGTTGAGCAGATGCATCAAGTGGCTCAAGCACAAGTGGAACCCCAAATGATGCCTTGTCCATATTGAAAGGCTTTCCATATAGTCGAACAAGGTCAAAATAGACAAGAGCTCTTGTTGTAAGGGCTTGCCCCTTTATTTGGCTAAGTGCAGTTGTACCGGCACCTGCAGCCTCTATTTTGGCTATATTCAGCAGAAGGTTATTGGCCTGGAGTATGCAATTGTACATCTGACTCCAGTATGTACCCATATTACCTGTAGATACAGAGTGGTTGAATGTGTAGAGACCGTCATAACCCCTTCCTTGAGAGTATATTGCAAAATCTCCCCCCTTGGCATCTCCGTACAGAATAAAGTCTCTTCCATAGTAGCTGGAAGAGGCCAAACTTCTCATTAAACCGTTCATAACCACCTTTGCATCATTAGCATTGGAGATAGATGTCTCGGCTGCAGCGGAATTACTCGGCTTTACGTCCAGGAAACCTTCGCATGATGAAAGTAGTGCAATGCCCAGTAATGTAATTAATAATTGTATTTTTTTCATTGTAGCATCATTTAAAAATTAGAAACTAAATTCAACACCGAAAGTGTATGTTTTTCCGATAGGAGTCTCCCATCCTCTTGATCCATATTCGTTAACCTCAGGATCGTACACTTTATAGGCAGCTAAAGTCCATAAGTTCATACCATTGAAATAAACTCTTGCACTTGAAATATTTACTTTGTTAAGAAGGCTTTTCGGAAGGTTATAGCCAATTGTCAGGCTCTTAAGTCTCAGATAATCTGCTTTATGCATATGTCTGCTACTTTTTTGTTGTGCATCTGTAAAGTCAACAGCCACACGCTGAGGATAAATCGCATCCTTGTTCTCAGGTGTCCATCTATTCTCATACTGATCTTTGGACATTATCCTCTCCCAATAGTATCCGTCCTCTGCATTGTCTTTTGCAACTGCATCGTATGTATATCCACCTAATTTATAAGTGAAGTTCGCATTGAAAGTGAAACCTTTCCAGCTAAGATCTGTATTAAACCCTCCAAATAGTTTTGGATGAGCGTCTCCTAAAATCTTTTCACTTGCATCCTGAAACCTGAAAGTGGCAGGGCGTCCGTCAACTGTTGTTGGTAGGGTAGTTGTATTCGCATTGTTCATAAACCATACATTTTTCCCGGTCTCTCTGTCTACACCGGCCCACTCACGACCATAGATAGATAAGGTTGACTGGCCCTCCTGATAGATAAACTTGATTCTGGCATCCCCACCGGTTGGTTCGTTCCAGATAATATTCTGACCACCGTATAGTTTTGTTACAGTTGAATTTACACGTGATGCTGTAAGACCAACGCTCCATTTAACCTCTTTGTTTGTAATAATATCTGCGTTCAGTTCAAGCTCTATACCATTGTTATTGATTTCACCAATATTTTTGAGTGTAGATGTAAACCCGGTAACTCTTGAGATTGGAACATCCTGCAAAAGATCTTTGGAGTCTCTGTTAAAGTACTCGATTGTTCCTGTTATTCTCTGATCCAGAACACCAAACTCCAAAGCTATATTAGATGTATAACTAGTCTCCCAAGAGAGGCTGGCATCTGCAATTGTGCTTACAGCTCCTCCCGGAAGCTCCATATACTTGCTGCCATAGGAAGCAAGTGAACGCCATCCGTAGTTCTCAGACGGGAGAGTTCCGTTTACACCATAAGAGCCTCTTATTCTCAAACTGCTTATAACATCTATATTTTTCATAAACTCCTCTTTATCTACTCTCCAAGAACCGGCTAGCGACCAGAAGTTACCCCAACGTGTCTCAGGACCTAGTCTGGAAGAGCCATCACGACGGAATGATCCGGAAAAATAATACTTGTTGTCATAGTTATACTCGGCACGAGAAAGCAGAGACATCATAGAGTTACCCCAGTAGTATGCACTGGCAGTAAGGACTCCTGCTGTTGCAACAGTTTTAAGGGCAGCTGTTGGCAAGTCGCTTCCCTCTGAACGCTGGAAATCTGTATTGTTTTTTTCTGCCTCCCAACCTGCCAAAAGGCCTATAGTATGCTTCTGAGCAAATGTTTTACTATAGTTTAGAGTTGTAGAAGAGACCAGTTTATCTGAACTTGTCATCATCTCACGAACAACACCCTTAGCAGCTGAACCCTGGAAATGGATTGGGCTGTAATAGAGATGATCTAGGGTTCTTGTATTATCATAAGAGATTATTGTTTTGAATGTCAGTTCCGGTAAAATTTTAACTGTCATTGCCTCATTTGCAGATATCCTTAGAGTTTTAGTTGTATTTTCCCACTGTTTATCAAAAAAGAGAGGATTGTAGGCCAAACTTCCATAGCGTAATTCCCAAGGAGCACCGGTAACATAATCTGTAGGCCAGTACATACCCCATAGAAGGTTGCGGGTTTGCATAAAGTAGTTATTCCCAAGAGCACGGGTATCGTTAAAGCCGGTCTTGCCACTTGTTGCAATATTAATATTTGTTGTAAAGTCAACGAATTTTCCAACCTTCTGAGACATATTGATCCTTCCGGTTATCCTGTCAAAATCATTTACTTTAATACGACCCTGCTCTTTTGTATATGAGAGCGAAGTATAGTAGTTTGACACATCCGATGCACCACTTATAGATAGATCATATGTTTGGTAAACTGCTGTTCTGAAAAGGGCATCTTCCCAGTCAAAATATTTTCCTGCCCTGTCACCTCCGATTGTTAGAGTTTTTACAGTGTGGTCGGGTGCAGTGAAGGTATAACCGTGTCTGTTAAAACGGTTATTAAGTTGTTGAAGTGCTCTTACGCTTGCATCTTGCTGAGTTCTGTTTTGATAGTAAACGCCTGCATTCCAGAAATTTTCATAATACATCTCAACCTGTTGCTCAGTAGTAGCTACTTCAAAGTTATCTGTAGCCCACTCCGGAGTTAAACCAACAGAAGCTTTGAAGTTAACAACAGCTTTGCCCATTTTACCTCTTTTAGTGGTAATCATAATTACACCATTGGCAGCACGTGAACCGTAAAGAGAGGATGCAGCTGCATCCTTAAGTACAGTGATTGACTCAATGTCAGCAGGGTTAATAGTGCTCATTACATTGTTGGTGGTGTAAATATATCCGCTCATCTGACCCGAACTTCCAGATACTACCGGAACTCCATCAACTACATAGAGCGGCTCGTTGGATGCATTCATAGATCCGATACCCCGAACACGAATAGCAGACGTAGAACCTGCCTGTCCTGAGAGTGTGG
>JAUYTH010000362.1 GCA_030695165.1 Bacteroidales bacterium | reverse complement strand
CCACCCTTATTACACCCTCTTTAACAGCTCTTATGATTGCCTCTTTATCTCTATTCTCCTTTACAGATGGATTGCATTTCATTTTACTTCCCAAAGTGTCGTACATAGTGTTATCCAGCAGCATATAGTGGACACACACCTCACCGGTGATCTTTGGAGAAATTTGAGAAGCCCTCTTTATCATCTCAATCTCCTCTTCTGTGGTTATATGCAGAAGATGGAGTCTGCTGTTATGTCTTAGGGCAAGATCAATTGCTATTTTTGAGGACTCTATACAGGAGTTGCGGTCACGAATCAAATAGTGCTCGCTAAAAGGGATGTTACTCTCACCGTATCTCTCTATTGCTTTTGCAAGGTTTTTTTTAATGAAGGGCTCATATTCACAATGTGTTGCAATCAGAAGAGGCGACAGTGAGAAGATCTGTTCAAGAGA
The DNA here is from genome assembly GCA_030695165.1 of Bacteroidales bacterium. Classification (GTDB taxonomy): domain Bacteria; phylum Bacteroidota; class Bacteroidia; order Bacteroidales; family UBA932; genus Bact-08. The sequence continues at coordinate 575 of JAUYTH010000362.1, read as the reverse complement.
ATCCGGGTTGTCTACCAGGATATTACCTGTTGAAGAGCCCATAAATACTTTGAGACCGCAAATTTCAGTCGGGTCGGCTACTCTTATCTCTTCAATATTATCATTGCTAGCACCAAGATAGAATGAGTAGTTGGCATATGACTCTTTGGAAGCAATGCTATCTTTGAACCTTAGTGATTCAACTGTTGAAGAGGGGGGATTATTGTTGGGCATATCCATATATGAGGTAACTCCTCCCAATACAGCTGCTCCACTTTCACTTGATATTGTTCCTTTATTTGTGTTTCCCGGCTCGCGAAAATGAACTTGGTCATCAATTAACCCGGGTATGACCAACATACCTTTAGCATCAATAATTTTGTCTGCCTCTGGAAGTACCTCTCCATCCGGAATAATTCTCTCTATTTTATCATTAACCAATAAAAGTGCACCGGTCAATGAGCAACTCTCATTAACTATTGTGCCGTTTTTAATAAGAGTGGTATTTCTACTCATAGATTTGATCCTTAATAGATTGTTTATGAGAAGGTGTTGTTTTTTCTTGCCCTTATTTTTCTGAATTTCATCTTTATAAC
>JAUYTH010000361.1 GCA_030695165.1 Bacteroidales bacterium | reverse complement strand
GTTATAACCATAAAGTGTTCTCTGGGCTGCAACATAAGAGAGGGCCACAACAGAACCCCAGTCATTAATTGCGTCAAGCTTACGACAGCTCTGCAGAATCTTATGAAAAGATATTGCAGATATATCGAGTGTCTGGTGAAGATATTGGTAATTAAGGTCATCATAGGTGCGTCCTTTGCGAACATTGGGAGACATACCAATTGAGTGAAGTACAAAATCAAACTTACCACCCAGGTGCTCCATACCCTTGGTTATAAGGTTTTCCAGATCCTGTACATCTGTTGCATCTGCAGGTATAACAATTGTATTGCATTTATCTGCAAGGTCACTTACGTTTCCAAGTTTCATTGACGCCATTGTGTTGGAGAGCACAAACACCCCACCCTCTTCGTACACTCTCTCTGCTGTTTTCCAGGCAATTGAACTTTCGTTGAGGGCTCCAAAAATAAGACCTCTCTTTCCTTTTAGTAGATTATAAGACATAGTTTTGTTTTTTACACCCATAAAACATATCTGAATTGATATTGTTCAAACAGGGGCCTCATTGTAAACTTTATCAAATGGAATTTGTTTTTAAGTAAAACATATTTATCTTTGCATTATTATTTCTTATGGAAATTATTTCTTAAAGTAATTATATATTTAGAATTTAAGATTAAAAGCGAATAGAATTACATAACATTATGAAAAATAAAATTCTGGCATTTTTAAAAAAGGAGTGGCTCTGGTTCGCCGGAGGTGCTGCAGGGGCTCTGGGAGGGTATCTATACTGGTACTTTATAGGCTGCAATAGCGGAACCTGTCCAATAACATCCTCCCCGACTAACAGTACCCTATATGGTATACTTCTGGGAGGTCTAATTTTTAATATGTTTAAAAAGAACGAGAAGAGTAAAAATGGTTGATTATTTCAAGGATAAGGCAAAGGAGTGGGACAGCCCAATGAAGATTGAGATGGCAGATAAGTTTATTGCAGAGATGTTAAAGAGCGTAAACTTTGGAGAGGATCTTAAGGTTCTCGAACTAGGTTGCGGTACCGGTCTTGCCGGTCTTCAAATAGCACCTCTTGTTAAATCAATTGTATTTTTGGACAGTTCAACTCAGATGATAGAGGTACTTAAAGAGAAGATTGAGGGGTTAACAATAAAGGATAGATCAACTGTAATTAATGGAACAATAGACAAATACACAACTCAAGACATTGATGTAATATTTTCACTTATGGCAATACACCATATTGAAAATACCCAGAAGGCTTTTGAGCACATCTCATCAATTCTTAAACCGGGTGGCCTGTTTGTAATAGGAGACCTAAAAGAGGAGGATGGATCGTTTCACGGTGGTGAATTTGTACCCCATAATGGATTCAACGTCCAACAACTGGCACAACAACTGGAAAACAGCGATCTGGAGGTTGTAACAACTGCTACATACAATAGTATGAAGAAAAATGGGAGTGTATACGAACAATTCATCCTCATATCCAAAAAGAACTGCCAGGCAGTTTAATCTGCCTCAAAATATTTATAGTAAAAAAATAATTAAAAGAATATCAAAACATTATGAAGACAATACACCTGACTAAAGAGGAGTTTTTAACTAAAGTAGCTAACTACGAAGCAAATCCACAAGAGTGGAAATATCTTGGAGACAAACCTGCAATTATTGACTTTTATGCAGATTGGTGCGGCCCGTGCAAAACCATTGCTCCAATTCTGGAAGATCTCGCCAAAGAGTACTCAGATAACATTTATGTTTACAAAGTAAACACAGAGCAGGAGCAAGAGCTTGCAGGAGCATTCGGGATTCGCAGCATACCTTCTCTACTCTTTGTACCTATGGAGGGATCCCCTCAAATGGCAATGGGTGCACTTCCAAAAGCCTCTTTCAAAGAGGCAATAGAAAAAGTGCTCCTAGGTAAGTAATTTTTTTCTTCGGTAGAGTTGACCTATAAAACTGAGCAAGGTGTCATCCAAGGAAAACATATTCCTTAGATGACACCTTTAATCGTTTATATATTCACCATCTTCAACGTAGGAATTTCGTAGAAGTTTTGTCTATATATTGTTATATTATGTAAATGATTTAACTTGTAGATATATTCTTGGCAATATAAACTTGAGACTAACTGCAGGAATGGTAGATAAAAGAGGAGACAGAGAGAGCTTTAAAGTTCTGGCAGAGACGTATAGCGATACTCTCTTTCGGGTTGCAATGGGGTATCTGCACTCCAAAGAGGATTCCGAAGATTTGGTCCAGGAGGTTTTGGTTAAGGTCTATTTCTCACTTGATACATTTAAGGGAGATTCTAAACTCTCAACCTGGCTTTACAGGATAACGGTTAACGCTTGCCTGAATGAGATTGCAAAAAAGCGCAGACGTGGAATATTTGACAGAATAGAGGATGGTATGGCAAAAATCTCAAATAAGGGGGGGGCAGATAGGAACCCTCAAGAGAGTATGATTGCAGATGAGGTTACCATCGCAGTCAGAAAGGCGATAGATTCGCTGCCGGAAAAACAGAAGACAGCATTTATTCTTCAAAAGTATCAGGATTTGTCACAAAAAGAGATATCTGCAATTATGCAACTTTCCGAAGGCTCAGTAGAACAACTTCTTATGAGAGGGAAAGAGAGTTTAAAGAAAAAACTGAAACACATTAAAGCAAACTAAATCAATATAGAACAGATTAATTCTCAACAATATGAAAAAAGAGAAATCGGATAATTTAGACCAGCTGGATTTAGTGGATAACTACGTCAAAAGCGAAAGGGGCATTGAACCCGACCCATATCTTGTTACAAGATTGATGTCCAGAATAGACTCTTTAGATAAAGTTGAAGAGGTGTTTGCTCCGGAGATTAGAGAGAATCACATATTTTTTTCTGCACTTTACAGAGTTGCAATTGCTGCAGGTATTGCTTTAATCCTATTTTTAGGAGTTTCTATTGGATCCTCCTACAAAGGCTCACTCAACAACGAAATCGCTCTCAATATTAACGACAACCAGATAGAAAATTTACATCTGTATCAAGGAGATGAGTAATTTAAAGGAGATGCGCAGATATTAAAAAATACGAGGATGAAAACAGAACTTAAAAGCAGGATTTTGATATGGAGTGTAATACTATTGGCACTTCTCAATGTTAGCACTATTGCAACAATTGTTGTTTCGAACAGAGCAAATCCAACTGACAGTGAGTCAATAATAATTGACCCCCAGAGCTCTCCTCTAAATGGAAGATATCTAAGAGAGGAGCTAAATTTCGACCAAGAACAAGTAGCAATCTTTAGGGAGGAGAGCAGAGAGTTTCGTCAATCTGCAAATAGAGTTATTGAAAAACTTAACAGATATAAATCTTTACTGTTTGAGGAGATTCATCGCGAAAGCCCAGATAGATTGAAGACAAAAGAGTATTCTGACTCCATTGGACGTGCCCACTCTCAACTAAAAGAGATAACAGTAGATTTCTATCTGGAGATTCGCAAATGCTGCACCGGCGACCAGGCCGCCAAACTAGAAAAGATATTTGCACCACTCTTCCGTGACAACCCACAAATAAGAGGAGCCGGGCAGGGTCACGGTCAAGGCAGGCGGAGATAACCCTATTATAAATATCGATATTTTATTGACATCAAGCTGCTTGAGTAATTTGGCAGCTTTTTGTTTGAATAAAAGCGTAGGAATATGGAGAGGAAGATGTCTTATAATCGGAAACAATTTGAAACAACAATTAAAATTTTAGAAAAAATGAAAACAAAAATTGTATTAATAGGACTTGCTCTGGCAGCATCAACAACATTTGCGGCAGCACAGAATAACATTAAAAAAACAACAGCTATCCAAAGCAATAGAAGTTGCTTTGTAGATGCAGATAAAAACGGCATCTGCGATAGCTTCGAAAAAGGAACCTGCACAATAGGAACAGGCAAAGGGTTGATGGACGGAAGCGGACGCAGAGGCGGTTTAAGAGATGGAAGTGGGGCCGGAAATGGGAATGGACATAGAGATGGACTAAGAGATGGAAAGGGAAATAGAAGCGGAAACGGCCACGGCTTAATGAATGGAGAGGGTCCAAGACACGAAGAGGGCTATAGAAACGGAGATGGCCGCAGAGGTCGCAGAAAATAACCTTAAAAGCCTGCTATAACCCGGGTGACTTGGGTAGAATCAGATAGGGTTACAGGTAATTAGAGAAATAAGGGAGTTTTAATCTAAGGATTAAAGCTCTTTTTTTATTTTTTAAAATTGAATTTCTTAATACAGGCTTATGTTTCAGCTAATATGCTCTTAAAAGCACAAAATAATCTATAACAATCTGTTTGTCAGAAAATAAAAAAATTATTACATTTGAAGAGGCTAAAAATTTAAGACTCTTCTTAGGAAATCGCACTATTGGGTTTCTGTATCTTTTTACAATTAACATTTCTGTCTTTATTAGTTGAATCAATATTTAAAAGATTCTATAAAAATGAGAATCTTAATAAGTAGAATAGAAATTAAAACTATGTGTAAAACTTCAGTTAAAAACATTTCTGCTCTTTTGGTTATAGTAATGTTAACAGCTTGTATAAAGTTTCCCAAACCAATTGAGGTTGTTCCTATAATCAATTTATCTGCAGAGGTACTGCAATTATCCGATGAAGCAGAGAGTAAAAGCTTTCGGATTACTGCAGATGCCGATTGGACTATTACAGGAGGCAACTCCATCTGTGTTGTCAATCCGGAATCCGGACTTAAGAACCAAACTGTAACTGTAACAGTGACAGTTCCTACTAATGAGTCAGATGCGAGAACTTTCGTCTTGACAATCAAGGCAGGATCTACAACAAAAAATGTGACTGTTACACAATCTGCCAAACAATATGCGGCAACTGTACCCGATATTGTTGTAACCTCTTTCGGAATAACTCCTGCAAATAATGAACGCATCTACTCAGAGATTGCATTTATTACTAAAAACGGTGCTGCATACGAATTTAATGGTAATAAGGAGATCCGTCATTATAAAACCGATCTTAGTGCGCTTAAAGCATCCTGGAAGTGTAATACGATTAAAGTTACAGTCGAAGCAACAACACAAATAAATGGAGTTACCCCCAATAACTTTACCAACGAATTGACCTACCGTTTTTACTCAAAGGACAACAACTACAAGGAGTTTAAAATTAAACTTATAAATCCGGCTGAATCCTACTCAGGACTCCCGTTGCTTGTACTGACTACTAATGACGGCTCCGATATTGTGGATAAGGATGTCTGGAAGCCCGGAAGGTTTAAACTTGACGCACAAGGTAATGCCGGCGTCACTGAGCTTACCGGAGTTACCGAGATACGCGGGCGTGGAAACAGTACCTGGAATATGCCTAAAAAACCATATGCTCTTAAACTTGATAAAAAGGACGAGGGTGCCTTTATGGGTATGAACCCACACAAACGTTGGGCAGTACTTGCCAACTATGAAGATAAGACCGGAATTCGCAACCGGGTTACATTTGAGATTGGCAAACAGACAAAACTTGCCTGGACTCCGGATTCGCGCTACGTAGAGGTTATGCTAAACGGCAAAATGCTGGGAAACTATCTGCTTACAGAGCAGATTAAAATTGATCCAAAAAGGGTAAATATTCAGGAGATCAACAATACAGAGACTAACGCCGAGAAGATTACCGGAGGCTGGCTGTTGGAGATTGACCGTTATTACGATTTAGGAGAGACCCGCTATTTTCGTCCTAAAATCTCCCAGTTACCCGTTATTGTCGCAGACCCGGAAAACGCAAACGACGTTCAAATGAATTATATAAAGAATTACTTTGACAACGTTGATAAACTTTTGTACCCAACACTCCCGGATGGCATACCATATCACGAACTAAACGCCCATTTAGCCGGAACTCCGGATAGCACACAATACCACCAATATATTGATATTGTATCGTTTATAGACTATTGGATAGTTCAGGAGGTGGTCGGCAACTCAGACAGCAGGCTTCCTGGCAGTATATATATGCATAAAGATGTGAATGGTAAATTGTGCGCCGGGCCTCTCTGGGATTTTGACCAGACTACATTTATGGGAGATGAGGTCTGGATGATCTACAACTACTTGCCCACTGTATACGATTATTCTACTCTAAATCGCAGAACAATAATGTATGCACAGCTTTTCAAAGATGCAAAATTCAAGGCACTTGCAAAAAAAAGGTGGGGAGAGTTGTACAACTATCTGAGCGTTGAGGTAACAAAATTTATGGATAAGGAGCACTCCCTTATTGAAAAATCGTTGGCTTTAAACTGGATTGAAATAGGAGAGAATGAGAATCAGGGTATATGGCCTATCGCAGAAGCGGACAGAGACAATGGAGGGCGTAACCATGATAAGAACCTTCTTAGTGCAAATGCTGTAGAAAAAATGAAAACCCAATATCTCCAAAGACTAGCCTGGCTTAATTTACAGATAAACAGTTGGTAAGCCTTTTAACTGTATTTACGCAACGCCTCATAC
>JAUYTH010000353.1 GCA_030695165.1 Bacteroidales bacterium | reverse complement strand
CTCACTCTTATATAACGCCTATTTTATTAACTTACTTATCCTTTGAAAAAGCTCATCTACACCGGTCAAAAGATCTTGATTGATAGCTTTGTAATGAGCTTTGATACTCTTTTTATCCGGGTTATTGACTCTTGCAAAAAGTTCATTCCTGAGCTTGATTGAATCATTTATAATCTCAACCACATCTTCTGCTTTTTTATCGGGGTTGATGTAAAGGAATGTCCAGCAATCTGAAACCACCTCAGAAATAAGATAATCAATATCTTTTTTAATAATTTTTAAACTTGCCATACTAGAATTTAATTTGGGCCAAAGGTAATAAATAATTTTAATCTTAAAGTTTTATCGCTCCAATGCCGGCTAGTTCATTGAGTGTGATTTTTCCATCTACAATTTTCATCCCCTCAAACATATCGTTTGAAATAAGCAGATTGCCGTCCAGATCTGCCCATTCGGTCTCAGGCGCTATCTGGGCAGCAGCAGAGATTGCACAAGAAGTTTCTGTCATACACCCAATCATTATTCGCAAATGAAGAGCTTTTGCAAGGGATACCATCTCCCTGGCCTCACGCATTCCGGTACACTTCATAAGCTTTATATTAACCCCGTGGTAGGCACCTTTGAGTTTAGGAATATCGGTAAGGCGCTGGCAAGCCTCATCTGCAATTATAGGAAGAGGGCTCTTCTCGCTTAGCCAGGCAGTCTCGTCAAGAAGCAATTTTGGCATCGGCTGCTCTATCATATTTACATTTCTCTCATTTAGCCAGTGAATCATCTCCAGAGCGTAGTGCTTATCTTTCCACCCCTGGTTGGCATCTACACAAATTATTGTGTCTGTTACGGAGCGGATTGTGTTGACCATCATTTTGTCTGTCTTCTCGTTTACCCCAAGCTTAACCTTAATCACTTTATAAGGAGATGCCTCGAGAGTTTTGATCTTTACAACCTCCTCGGTATCCAGCCCAATTGTGAATGATGTATTTGGCGTAGTTGCAGGGTTGAATCCCCAAATTTTCCACCAAGGCTGTCCCATAATTTTGCCCACTAAGTCGTGAAGTGCAATATCCACTGCAGCTTTAGCCGCAGTATTATTAAGGGCAACTGAGTCTACATAATTCAATATGTCCTGTATTTGGAATGGTGAACTGAATTTTGACAGGTCTAATTTTTTTAGAAACTCCATCACAGACGCCTGTGTTTCACCAAGATATGGTGGCATTGCGGCCTCACCGTAGCCGGTAAAACCATCCCAGGTAATCTCTGTAAGCACTATTGGTGTGGTAGTTCTTGTAAAACCTGATATTGTAAAAGGGTGCCTTAGCTTTGCGTCAAACGGAATCCACGACAGGGTAAGTTTTTTCTCAGCAGATCTTTTTAAGAGAGAGGATCTGCTCTGTGCGAAAATTTCAAACGGATTCAGAATAGCAGCAGCAGCAGTAAGCAGGCCTGCCGATTTAATAAAGTTTCTTCTTGTTGTAATGTTGTTCATCTCTGTTAAGGTTCGTTTAGTTGATAAAATACCACGGGTGCTTTTTAATTGAGATAATATCACTCTCCTGATCTACTCTGGTAAGGATCCTTTTTGCTTTAACAAGACGATCTGCACCCTCATAATAGTTTGAAGAGTCGGGTATGAGCGAGTTAACTCTTACAGAGGTAGCAGAGTGGATAAACTCTCCGCCTGAAATATGAATTCCAACGTGTGTAATCCTCTCCTTTCTCTCCTGAGTAGCTTTTGAACCAAAAAAGAGAAGGTCTCCCGGAAGAAGATTTTCAAACCCATTACTTATGTCCACTTCCTCTCCTGTTAAAGCTTGCTGGGATGCATCTCTTTCGAGTATAACTCCGTTAAAGAAGAAGACACTCTTTGTAAACCCGGAGCAGTCAACTGCCTTTATTGACGTTCCCCCCCACATATACGGGAAGCCTAAAAACTGTTTCGCTGTCGCTAAAATATTCTCCGCAGTCGGGTTTCTGCTATCAACCCATTTGGCAAAATCCTGTGCGTGAGCCTTTAGTAAAAATGCGCTCTTCCCATTTGGCAGTAAGACTTTGTAGTAACTACCCGAGGTACCGTCCATACGGACAATATTACCCCATACGCCGTCCGAAACAACCGCAGACTCCTCGGAAGGAGATTCCCGGAATAGAGTGTAGTGGGTTGTTATGATAAGCTTGGCTGCAGATGTCCAGTCGCTGTACTCACTCTGGTTCATCGGCTGAATGCTTCCCGATGTTACCCAGGCGATGTACCCTTCCGGTGTAATGGCCCTAATCCATCCGCCTCTCTTTTCGAGAACCCTTAAAGGGGTTCCCATTAGTGTCTGGGTGGCAGATTCATTAGAGTAACCTGAACCATACCGGAAGTTAATTACCGACTGAGCTGTTATCCCAAAGGTTTTATCCCCTAGGGATGGATCCGGCAGAATAACCATACTGTCCAGCACTTCGATGTTTTTTTCAAGAAGGGCCTTTAGAAGAGCCTCCTTCGCAGCAGCTTCGGTAGTAGATCCTTTTAGTATAAGAGATCCGTTACCATCATCCGGCATCACTACAGATGGTTCAAACGTTTTAACCCTTCTGTCCGGAGCAAACTCCTGTTTGACCTGCTGAGCTATTTCGTCAAACTCTTTTTGGATCTTCTCACTCTTTTTACCTGATGTACAGGAGATGGCTAGAAGAGCCACCATTGAAAATAAAATAATTTTTTTCATATAGCTGTATATGTTTTTGTTATCTGCCTGTTACCTTTGCAGGTTTGCTTTCGCAAAACAGCCTGTCCAGTGCAGATAGGTAATATTGATAATCTTTCCCGTTAGATTCCTTTATGTAATATGAATCTTCTCCTGTAAGTGCAACAATAGCGCTTCCCTTTGTAAAGTCCGGCTTCTCACCCTTTTCAAAACGATAAATCAGGTGGTATTTTGCAGCGTGAACATCAGACTTGTCCTGTTTTCCACTATCCCAGGTTATTTTGATTGCATCCCCTGTTTGGGTTAATTTTGGATTTTTTGGAGCAGCAGGTGCTTTTAACGGAATCCCCTTTAAAGCAGGAACCAATGCAGGATATGGATAGAGCTCCTCCATAACACTATTTATCCCCAAGCGATTATCCTTGAAATTCTTTGCATTAAAATAACATACACCTTGATACGACGGCATTGTCCGGAGCATATCTGCCTGCATCTTTATCTCATTTGCAGAGCGCCACTCAGGTATCTTTGCATCGCCGGCCAGCCTGTAGGTGCCAAGACCTCCGTATACCGGCGTGCCCGCGTTATAATCTTCCCACCATTTTGCCAGAACCTTAAAATCTGCCGCTTCATACCCTATGTTAAAATAGAGCTGAGGAAGAATATAGTCCAACCAACCCCTCTCCATCCACAGAAGAATATCTGCGTGAAGATGGTCGTAGTTTGTATAGCTGTAACTTTTTGTTTCGGAACCTCTTGGATCCTCTTTTTTGTTTCTCCAAACAGCATATGGGCTGATTCCGAATTTTACATAGGGCTTAACCGATTTTATTGTGTCTCGGAGCATTTTTATTACCAAATCTACATTCTCTCTTCTCCACGCCATCTTATCTTCGGGCTTAAAGCCTCTGGAGTGTGATGCAAAAGATTTTGCATCTTCAAAATCATTATTAGGGTAGAAGTAATCATCAAAGTGAATTCCATCCAGATCGTAACGGATAACAAGATCCTTAATAACCTTTACCAGAAACTCCCTCGTTTCCGGGAAAGCCGGGTCAAAATAGAGTTTTTTCCCGTGCCTGACAAAGAGTTCTGGCCTCTCTCTGTATATATGATTTGGACTCATCTCCTTTAAGTTTACAGTATCCTGAGAGACCCTGTAAGGGTTTAGCCACGCGTGAAGTTCCATCCCTCTTTTATGACACTCCTTTATTGCAAATTCGAGAGGGTCATAGGCAGGAGATGGAGCTACCTTCTGGTCACCTGTAAGGTAAATAGACCAAGGCTCATATTTTGAGAAAAAAAATGCATCTGCAGTTGGTCGTACCTGAAATACAACCGCATTAAAGTTCATCTTTTTAAAGAGATCCAGATACTCAATAAGCTCTTTTTGCTGCTCTTGAGAGCTGAGCCCGGGGCGTGATGGCCAGTCTATATTATTGACTGTAGCAATCCATACAGCCCGCCACTCGTGTTTGCCGTCATAAACCTGCGAACTTGCACTATTGAAATGGAGGTTAACGATAAGAGCCGTAAACAGAATGATAAAAATTTTCTTCATATGGTTATTGGCTTTTGAGGTTAGTATATCCTTACAAAGATACTATATTTGCATAAATATCCTGAATTATGATAGTAGATTCTTTAAAAGGTTTTGAGAGGTATATCCATCTCCATTCAAGGTTCCTTAAGGCCTTCGAATATATGACAAAAACCCGGCTGGAAGAACTTGAACCCGGTGAGTACCAAATTATGGGCAAAGATATATATTGCAAAATATGGGAAGGTGAGGGAAAAGGGCTGGTGATACCAAAACTTGAGGTTCACGACTCCTACATAGACATTCACGTTCTGCTACAGGGAGAGGAGACTATCGGGGTGAGAGATCGCAGCAGATGCAACGGAGACGACATACCTTATGACCAGAGTAAAGATATTGCTTTCCTGGAAGAGGAGCCGGAGTATTTTCTGAATATGGGGCCGGGAACATTGGTGGTTCTTTTTCCACACGATGCACACGCCCCGCTCATCGGGGTCGGAAAAATAAAGAAGGCCGTTTTTAAAATTCTTCTCTGATGCGCTTTAACGGCAACAGAAGATTCAACTCCTATGTAGGATACTTTCGCGAAAAATATGGGAGCCGGCTTCAGAAAATTGTTGTGGATGCAGGCTTCTCCTGCCCCAACAGAGACGGCTCTATAACTACAGGAGGATGCACATATTGCAACAACGATGCCTTTCACCCCTCCTACAGTACGCCAGACAAGGATATCCTTTTGCAGATAGAGGAGGGCATTGAGTTTCATCAAAAAAGATATCGCACTGCAGAGGGCTATCTTGCATATTTTCAGCCATATTCCAACACATATGCCGGCACCGAGACTCTGCGCAAACGCTATATGGAGGCACTCTCTCACCCGCTGGTGAGGGGTATTGTTATTGGAACCCGCCCGGACTGCATAGATGAGAGTAAGCTTGAACTCCTTTCGCAAATCTCAAAAGATCACATAGTGGTAATAGAGTACGGCATAGAGAGTATTCACGACAAAACTCTGGAGCGGATAAACAGAGGCCACACCTTTAAAGATGCTGTTGATACAGTAGAGAAGACCGCTCTCAAAGGGCTTCACCAGGGGGCACACTTCATATTCGGACTTCCGGGAGAGAGTCGCGAAGATATGATGGCATATGCAGGTGAGATTAACCGCCTTCCTCTTAACTCCGTAAAATTTCATCAACTTCAGATTGTTACCGGGACAAAGATGGAGTTGGAGTTTGACCAGAGGCCGCAGGATTTTGTGCAGATGTCTCTTGCAGAGTATATAGATTTCTTTGTAGACTTCCTGGAACAGCTTCGTCCCAATGTGTTTATTGAGAGATTTGCGGGCGAACTCCCCCCAAGATTCATTAAAACCAACCCCTGGGGGTTTATCCGGAATGTGGAGCTTTTAAGATTATTGGAGAAAAGGCTACAAGAGAGAGAAACATTTCAATCCAGGCTCTATAGCCTGTAACCATTTTTCACTATCTTTGTAGATTATAAAAAAAAGAGTTATGCAATCATTGGCAAATATCATTATTCCCGAAGGTCTTACCTTTGACGATGTACTTCTTGTTCCTGCAAGAAGTGAGGTTCTTCCAAGAGATGTAGATGTAAGTTCCTATTTTTCAAGAAATATAAAAATCAGCTCGCCTGTTGTCTCTGCAGCGATGGATACTGTAACCGAGGCTGAGCTGGCAATAGAGATTGCCCGCGAAGGGGGGATAGGTGTAATTCATAAAAATATGCCTATCGAGATGCAGATGGACCACGTGAGAAGGGTTAAAAGGGCAGAAAACGGAATGATCTACGACCCAATTACCATACACAAAGACGGAATTGTCGGGGATGCCCTCTTTATTATGAAAGAGAATAAAATCGGAGGTATTCCTGTGGTTGACGAGAATAAAAAACTCATCGGCATTGTTACAAACCGCGACCTTCGCTTTATAGACAATATGAAGACACCCATCTCCGAAGTGATGACAAAGGAGAACCTTATAACTGCTGTTAGAGGAACAGATCTGCAGCAGGCCTCACTTATTCTCAAAAACTATAAGATTGAGAAGCTCCCGGTTGTAGATGAGAGTGGAGTTCTCATTGGTCTTCTTACTTACAAGGATATAACAAAGATTAAAGATAACCCTCACGCAAGCAAGGACGAGAAGGGACGTCTGAGAGTTGCCGCAGCTGTAGGTGTTGGCTTAGATACAATTCTAAAGGTAGAGAAGCTGGTCTCGGTCGGGATAGATGCCATTGTCGTAGATACAGCACACGGCCATTCGGTTTATGTATTGGAAACCGTAAAAAAAGTTAAACAGGCATTCCCTAATCTTCAGGTAATTGCCGGTAATATTGCTACTGCAGATGCAGCAAAAGCTTTAGCAGAGTGCAATGTAGATGGTGTTAAAGTAGGAATAGGCCCGGGCTCTATCTGCACAACAAGGGTGGTTGCCGGAGTGGGAGTTCCTCAACTTACTGCAATAATGCTTGCTGCTCAAGCCCTCAAAGGGACTGGCATCCCGATAATTGCCGATGGGGGAATAAGATACTCCGGAGATATAGTTAAAGCACTTGCTGCCGGTGCCAGTACAATTATGGCAGGATCTTTGTTTGCCGGAGTAGAGGAGTCTCCCGGAGATACAATTATACTAAACGGAAGAAAATTCAAATCATATCGTGGTATGGGCTCTATTGAGGCGATGGCACAAGGCTCTAAAGACAGATATTTTCAGGATATGGAGGAGGATATGAAGAAGCTCGTTCCGGAAGGTATTGTTGCACAGGTTCCTTACAAAGGCACTTTAAGCGAGGTAGTTTACCAATTGGTTGGTGGTTTGAAAGCAGGTATGGGTTACTGCGGGGCAAAAAACCTGGAGGAGTTACGGGCAGCACAATTCATTAGAATAACATCTGCAGGCGTTATTGAGAACCACCCTCACGATGTTACCATAACCAGAGAGTCTCCTAATTATACAAGATAAAGATGAGAGTTTTTACAACAATATTACTTCTGCTGCTGGTCTCCTCCTGCGGGTTTCTGGAGTTCCGTACTCAGGATGATGTTGTTGCTCAGGTAGGAGACAGATACCTTTATAAGAAAGACATCCGTAACCTTATTCCTGCCGGAACACCCTACGGCGACAGCATTACTATGCTCCGCCAGTACGTAAACTCCTGGGCGCTCAAATATCTGATTGTAGACAAAGCAGAGAGTCAGCTTCTCAAAGAGGATAAGGATGTGACGGTCGAACTTGAAGATTACCGCAACTCACTGCTTGCCTACCGTTACGAAAAACTATATATAGACCAAAGGCTTGACACACTGGTCACAAATGAGGAGGCAAGAAGCTACTATCTGGCAAACTCTGCAAATATCTCTATGAATAACTCCGTAGTAAAGGCAAGGGTCATCAAGATCTCTGCCAAATCTCCAAATTTAGAGAGGATAAGAAGCCTATACAAGGCTGTCAGTCTAGAAGATATAGACGAGCTTGAGAAACTCTGCTTCAACTCTGCAGACCGTTACAACAATTTTAACAATCAATGGGCAGATCTCTCACAGGTTGCAAGAGAGATGCCTTTAGACCTGTACAGTTGTGAAAGAGAACTGGGGTACAAACAGTATATCGAGACCAGTGATTCACTCTACAACTACTTTGCCTTCTTTACGGAGAGGATAAAACCGGACGGCACTCCACCGTTTGAGTACTATCTGCCCAGGATAAAAGAGATAATTATAAGCAAACGTAAACAGAATCTCATCTCTCAACTAGAGAAAGACCTTGTTCGTGAAGCCCATCAAAAGAAAAAAATTAAAACAAACATTAACGATACCCCAAAAAATGAACAGTAAGACTCAAAGATTTCTGATTACTTTTCTTGTAATTATCGCTTCGGGAGTAACCCTCTCTGCGCAGAAATATCAAAAAGGACTCATAGACAAAACAGTAGCACTCATTGGAAATGATATGATTCAACTATCTGCTCTTGAGGCAGAGGTTCAGATGATGATGCTGCAGGGGGTAACTTCAGATAGGAATCTAAGGTGCGATGTGCTTGAAAATATGCTCATCCAAAAGTTGTTTCTTACCCAGGCAAGGCTTGACAGCTTGGAGGTAAGCCCGGACAACGTTGAAGGAGAGCTTAACAGACGTATTCAGGAGGTTCTTACTCAGCTTGGTGGTGAGAAAGCTGCTGAGGAGTATTTTAAAAAGCCGATATTCCGGGTAAAAGATGAGTGGAGAGAGGCTTTAACAGAACAATTCCTTACACAAGAGATGAGGAATAAGGTTGCACAAACTGCACCTGAGCTTACCCCTTTTGATGTTGAACGTTTTTACAAATCAACTCCTGCAGATAGTCTCCCAATTATATCAACACAGTACAAATTCCGCCAGATAGCACAATACCCGGATAAAGAGAACTCAATTATGGCCGTTAAAGAGAGACTCTTAGAGTTTCGCGAGAGGGTAATAAAGGGAGATAAATTCAGTACTCTTGCAACGCTGTACTCTAAAGACCCCGGTAGTGCGGGAAGGGGCGGCGAGCTTGGTATGGCCTCAAAAACACTCTATTGGCCGGCATTTTCGGATGCTGCTGTCTCTCTTAAAGAGGGGCAGGTATCTCAGATAGTTGAGACTCCGGATGGTTATCACCTCATTCAGATGATTAAGAAAGAGGGAGATATGTTTAATGCCCGTCATATTCTTATCCGACCGGAATACACTAATGCAGACCGTGCAAAGGCATTCAATAAGCTGGATAGCATAAGAAACCTTATTCTTGTTGACACAATCGATTTTGAATCTGCAGCAAGAAGATACTCTCACGACCCAAAATCTTTTGTAAATGGTGGTCTTGTGGCGGACGAGCAAAGCGGGTCGGCATATTTTGAGAAAGATCAGCTAAAGCCGGTAGATTATAACATCATCAAAGATCTCAAAGAGGGAGAGATATCTGAACCTTTTGAAACTACAGACAACGAAGGGAGAAGCGGAAACACTGTTTATAAGATTATTAAACTTGAAAAAATAATTCCTTCTCACATTGCAACCTACAAGGATGACTTCTCTATACTTCAGAACGAGGCAAGGAATAAACTTGCTATGGAAGCTATTGAGACCTTTACTAAAAAGAAGAAAGAGAGCACATTTATCAGAATTGATCCTGTATTTCAACATTGCCCATTCCTTAAGAGTGGTTGGATTAAATGAGACATAGTCTGTCATTTTTATTATTAACTATATTTTTTTCCATCTCTGCGAATGCACAACAAACACAGGGCGAAGATCGCCTTGTGAGGTTATTAAGTGCTAAGACTGCAGAGATTTATCAAAATGACTTTAGAAATATCAGAAGAGTTACAGGTCCCGCACAGTTTCTTCATAACAACGCCTTAATTATTTGTGATACAGCAATATGGGATCTTACCTATAATATTGTTGATGCAATCGGGAATGTAAAGATAATTCAGGATCGTACTATTCTCTCCGGTGACCGTATTAACTATCTTGCAGACAGCTCTATTGCACGTGTGAGGGGTAATCTGGTTGAACTCATAGACAAGGATAGTAACCGCCTTAGAACTCTACACCTGGACTACAATACAAAAGACAGTATAGCCTACTTCTTTAATGGTGGAAGTATGATGGATAAACAGGGGAAGGTGATAGAGAGCATTCGGGGCTACTACCATTCAAAGATTGAGATGTTCAAGTTTCTAGAAAGAGTAGAGCTTAACTCCGACTCACTTGTGCTTAAAGGTGATTCGCTTTCATACTGGAGTATAGATAAACGTGTAGACTTCCTGGGGGCTGTAAAGGTTTGGCAGAATAACAGCTACCTTAGCTCTAACAGTGGCTGGTACAACCGTGAAAAGGAGATATACAATTTTGACAATAACGCCTATATGCTCAACGGCCAAAACGAACTATGGGCAAAAAGAATATACTACGAAAGAGCTGAGCCAAAGGCAGAGCTGTACGATGATGTTCAGATTCTGGATACTGCTCAATCTATGTTACTATTTTCGGATTTTGTGAGATATCGGGAGAATCCCATATTTGCCGAACTCTATAAAAATCCTTCACTTGCATACTTCTCTGTGGATAACGACCTGCCGGACACCCTCTTTTTTGCTGCAGATACAATTCACTACCGAATGTTGCCAAAATTTGAAGTAGATTCCGCAACCGTTGCACTCTCACAAAAGAGGTACACCCAAAGTCGGAAAGACCCTATAAAAGAGATGTACAATAAACCGACGCCACTGCCCAAAGACTCAACCGCCATAAAACCCGTGGTCGCTGCCAAACCACCTGCTTCAGATTCCCGTCTAACTGCGGTTAAAGATTCTCTTCTTAAAATACAGGGCAAGGACTCGCTCTCAATTCCGGTCAAAGACTCATCTAAAATTCCGGTCAAAGACTCACTGGCAACTCCTGCCAGAGATTCGCTCGCAATTCCGATAAAAGATTCCCTAAAAATTCCGGTCAAAGACTCGCTTGCAATAACTCCAAAAGACACAACACTAATAAGATTAGTATCTGCAAATAAAAACATCCGTTTCTACAGAAGCAATATTCAAGGCAGATGCGACTCTCTGATGTTCAACTCTATAGACTCAATAATACGGCTTTATAAAGACCCTGTACTCTGGAACGAAAATAATCAGTTTAGCGCAGATAGTATTCAGCTGATAACATCTAATAAACAACTGGAAAAAACGGAGCTTATGTCCGGTGCTTTCGTAGTAACAAAAGAGGATTCTCTCCACTACAATCAGATTAAAGCTGCCGATATTGTTGCCCATTTTACAGAGGGTGATCTTACCAGGTTTGATGCATACGGAGGGGTAACAGTCATCTTCTTTTTCGCAGAGGACAGCATCCTAACTACTATGAATCAGAAGGAGTGTAAGACTATGACTGCAACAATTAAAGAGAAGAGCGTCCAAAGAGTCAGATACTTTGAAACCATACAGAGTGATCTCTATCCGATAATAGATGTTGAACCGGAAAAGAAGAGGCTTAAAGGATTCCGGTTAAGATACGACGAGAGGCCTGCCAATCGCTTTGATGTTACAACAAGAGCCATCGTTCCATCTTCCAGAGAGTATGTATCAACCCTTGAACTTCCCGGCTTCTTCTATACAAATCAGCTTTTCGGCATAACTCCTCTTTTACCTACTTTTGAGATATTCACAAAAAAAGAGACGGAGCAGGTAATAACCGCTCCGCCTTCTCAAGTTGAATCCACTTTTTTAGATTCCACAAAGTAACACTAGCAGAGTTACTTCATAATCAAAATTGTATGCTTAATTGCTATGCTACCAAATATTCAGTGGTAACCCGTGCATCTTCTTCCTTACCTGCTCTCTTACCTCTGCAATAATTGTCTCGTCTTCATTATTTGAGAGAACTCTATCTATAAGCTCTACAATAAATGGCATATCCTTTTCAAGAAGTCCGCGTGAGGTAATTGCGGGTGTACCCACTCGTATACCTGATGTTTGGAAAGGCGATCTACTGTCGAATGGAACCATATTCTTATTTACAGTAATATCTGCAGTCACAAGCACCTTCTCTGCAATTTTACCTGTAAGATCCGGGAATTTGCTTCTGAGGTCTATAAGCATCAGATGGTTGTCTGTTCCTCCGGATATTACTTTGTAGCCTCTATCCATAAATGATGCTGCCATAGCAGTTGCGTTCTTCTGAACCTGAGTCTGGTATAGTTTGAACTCCGGTTGCAGCGCTTCGAAGAATGAGACAGCCTTTGCTGCAATACAATGCTCCAGTGGTCCACCCTGAATTCCGGGGAATACACTTGAGTTAATAACTGCCGACATCATCTTTGCCTCTCCTTTTGGAGTGAGAATTCCGAATGGATTCTCAAAATCCTTCCCAATAAGAATAATTCCACCGCGAGGACCCCTGAGTGTTTTATGTGTTGTTGAGGTTACAATATGTGCATATTTAACCGGATTCTTTAGCAGGCCTGCTGCTATAAGTCCAGCCGGATGAGCCATATCAACCATAAACAGAGCCCCTATTTTATCTGCAATAGCTCTCATTTTCTCCCAATCCCACTCTCTGGAATAGGCAGAAGCTCCACCAATAATCATCTTCGGTTTGAACTCAAGAGCCTTTCGCTCCATTTCATCATAATCTATAAGACCGGTCTCTTCGCTAACCTGATATGCTATTGCATTATACCAGATACCGGACATATTAACCGGAGAGCCGTGAGTAAGGTGGCCTCCGTGCGCAAGATCTAACCCCATAAATGTATCTCCGGGTTTGAGGCAAGCCATAAAGACAGCCATATTGGCTTGTGCTCCTGAGTGAGGCTGAACATTTGCGTACTCTGCTCCGAAAAGTTGACAAAGACGATCTATAGCCAATTGCTCCACTTGGTCTACCACCTCGCAACCCCCATAATATCTTGCTCCCGGATACCCTTCGGCATATTTATTTGTTAAGACAGAGCCGAGGGCAGATAGTACCTGAGGAGTAACAAAGTTCTCCGATGCAATCAGTTCAATCCCGTGTAACTGGCGGTTCTCTTCTTTTTTTATTAGTTCCGAAATTTGAAGATCTTGTTTCATTATGTTATATTTTGTCTTTAAAATGCTTAATAAAAAGTCATCAAAGGTACAAAATATTTTCAGTTAATTGCCCTGTTTTACTTTTTTAAAGTGATCTCGATTACACCATCCTTACCCTTTTCGCCATACTTTTCAATAGCACTTTTATCTTTTAGAATTGTCATTGATGCTATGCTCTCCGGTGAAATATTTGCAATGTCAAAGCCCTTTTTCATAATCTCTCCATCTATAACATAAAGAGGATTTTGAAAATTTCCTGTGCTTTTAATCCTGATTTCACTCTTTACCGAATCGGTACTGTTTTTGTCAATTTGGTTAATCCCTATTACTCGGATCTCTTTTTTTACTTCAGTTTTACCATCGATATTTTGTGCACCCTCATTTAATGTAATCACAATTACGCCATTCTTTCCTTTTGTTCCGTACAGCGATAATGCGCTTTTGTCCTTAAGGATAGTAATTGATTTAATTGACTCGGATGATAGATTGGATATATCAAAAGTGGGCTTTTGAATCTCTCCGTTCACAACAATAAGTGGGTTTTTATCATCTGCAGTTGCATCCCACAAAACAGTCATCTCTCCTTTAACTACTTTTATCTCATTTTTATTTTCTGCCTTAATAATCTTATTATCAATAACGATAACAGAAGGTTTCAGGCTATCTTTCAAAGCTATGTTGTAAACCATTGTCGAAGTATCTTTGCCGTTTACTACCATTCTGACTTTGACTTTTTTTGTAGAATCTGTTTTATCCCCTTTTGCAGATACAACTATATCCCCTTTTGCAGATGCTGCGTTATCTCCCTTTAGGATAATCATAACGCTTTTTGAGACCTCTTTTATTGTGTCTTTTTGAATTAAATCTGTAATTTTGACATCTGAAACCGGTTCAAGTGCAGATGTTACCTTTTCATCTGCAAACAAGATAACTGCAAAAAGAGTTAAAGGCAACACAAACATTGCTTTAAGTGATGCCGAACGAGTTGATTTTTTCTTTGTGATCATAGTAATTCTGTTTTTAAGTTTGCTGTGATTAAAGCTGTTGGCCATAGTGTAGAGTCTGTCGCCAACAGCTTTTTTAATTAATAATAGCTGGTATTGTTTTGCATCGATGCCGCTGTTTATGACTGCTTCATCTGCCTGAAATTCGTGAATATTCCTAATCTCCTGCTTCAATAACCACACTGCAGGATTAAACCAGTGGAGTATCCTCATTAACTCTGCGATTATTATATCTGCAGAGTGCAGCCCTTTTATATGAGCCATCTCGTGAGAGAGTATCTCTCTTGCATTTTCGTTGTAATCTTTCTCGCTTATTGCAATATACCTCATCCAGGAGAAAGGTGAGGCAGACTCCTTGTGGATAATAAGTGTAACTCCTCCCCCTATAGATTCTCTTTGAGAGTTTTTATTTGTAAGGAGCGTAGACATTCTTATAAATGATAGTACAGAGAACCCGGATGTAACTACGACTCCTGTTAAATATATAATAAGAGCAATGATGGGCAAGTAAATTACTCTCTCTGAACCATTCAAGGCAGACTCATCTGTAGAAACGTTACCGGCCATTGCAATAATTGAATCAAGATTAAGAGAGAGCTCCGATATCCGGCTCTCTTTAATAAGTGCAAGTTCAATAAACGGAATTAAACCAGATAGGAGAAAAATCGCGATAAGTACAACTCTGTTAAAGCTGTGAAAGGTCTCTCTGCTAAGCAGCAGTTTGTAAAAAAGATAGAATACAGACAAACATAACGAAGACTTCAATATATAGACAAAAAACTCTCCCATAGCTATCACTTTTTAGAGGATTTCTCAACAGAGTCTATGAGTTTGCGAAGCTCTTCCAAAGATATCTGCTCCTCTTTAATTAGAGAGGATACCACGCCAAGGTATGAGTTCTTGAAATACTTTTTCACGACATTGTCGAGAGCGCCACTCTTATACTCATCCTGAGTTATCACAACAAAGTACTGGTAAGTATTACCGAAAGACCTATGATCTAAGAACCCCTTCTCCTCCAACCCTCTTACAATTGTAGAGAGAGTGTTGAAATGCGGCTTTGGTTCATCGTAAAAATCCAGCAACTCCCTCACAAAGAGAGCCCCCTTTGTCCAGAAAAAATTCATTAGCTCCTCCTCTTTGGAGGTTAATCTTGAAGAGCCGTTAGATTGAGTTTTCATAAAAAATAGTTATTTGCTGCAAATGTAACTATATTTTTTAGTTGTACAACTATTTTTAATAGTTATTCAACTATATTTTCTAGTTCGCCAAATCTTTGGAAAGGTTTCACATTATAAATTTGTCGCTAAGTTTATATTCCGTGGAAAGCTCACCGGCAGCAACATCTGTTTTTTAGCTTATTTTCTGAAGGGTTTTTCGGAAAAAGGCTGAGGACCGTTCAACGACCGTAGGGAGGCGTTTTCGAAGCCCCGAAAAACACAAAGAAAAAAGCGTTTGAAAAAACTGCGTTGCTGCCGGTAAGCTTTCCACGCATAAGTGGCGACAGTATATAAAAATAGAGGCTGCCTAAAATTAGACAGCCTCTTTGATTAACTATGTATTTAGGTGCTTATTCGAGTATAACTACGCGATTAAGAACCGGTTTGCCGAATGGCTCGTTCTCGTCGCCCTTAGCAATAACTTCAAGTTGAGAAGGATTAACTCCAAATTTGTTAACAAGTGCACTATAAACTGCATCTGCACGACTTTGGCTGATCTTCATATTAATCTTCTTACTACCGGTTGCTTTATCTGCAGAACCCATAATTTTGTATTTCTTGCCGGATTTTTTAACAGCCTCTGCAAAATTGCCAAGGTTGATAAGATCCATATCTGTAAGCCTGGATTGGCTTATAGGGAAGAAAATTGCTAGTGGAGAGGCAATGTACTCAACAGATTTTACAATCTCAGGTTTTTTGTTTTTCTCAACTGCTAGATCCGAAGATAACTTTTTAGTCTTAACATCTGCATCTGCAATCTGTTTTTCAAGATCTGAGATTTTTGAAGTATAAGGAGTGTAGTCCGGAATAATAGGCTCTTTGTATTTATCGAAACCTCTTCTTGCGAAGTTGTAAGTAAACCCTACAGTTGCCGATACAATCTCTTCAATTCCCTGTCCAATTTCAAATCCATCAAACCTGTCATTAACAAGAAGTGCTCTAAGCTCAAGATTCATATTGAAAGCGTCAGATAGTCTGATTTTATTGATAATTCCTGTAGAAGCAGCTGCCTCTTTGTAAACAGGATTTACATTCACTTTCCAAGACCTGGCATAACCTACTCCAAGGAAAGGGATAATCTCCCAGGTACGATCTGTTCTGTAGCCACCTATACTATTAGAGATATTCCATAAAAGATCTCCGTGCAGATTAAAGAAGCTGAATTTCTCGTCCCAATATCCTGCGTATTCGCTTGATGCTCCCTCAATAAACTTAGCTGTAGAACTGGCAACTAAGCCTTTAGAAGAGAACCCTGCAATCTGACCTCTAATGCCAATTGTAGGAGTAATCCACTTACCTACAGAAAAATCGAGAGCCGGTGTAAATCTCTTACCAAAAGAAGCTACGTTATCGTGTTCTCCGTAAAGAACCTGTACACCGCCTCCTGCAGAGATAAACCAGTTGTCAAAAAATTTATTGGTAAGGAAAGGGCCATACTTATTGCCCTCATTCTGCTCCTGTGCAAAACCTGCAACAGATAACAGTAAAATCGTAACAGTCAATAATTTCTTTATCATAACAAGTTAGTTTTGGTAGTAATGTTCAAATATAGAAAAAAATAATTAATTATTCAAAAAAAGGCCTCAAAATGAGGCCTTTTAATATTTTTGTAAAGGTCCAGTTACTCTTCCCCTACTATCTCTATCTTGATGTTGGCCTTTATATCACGGTGGAACTTAACGACAACATCGTAAACTCCAATCTCTTTCAATGACTCTTCGCCCTGAATGGTAATGTTTCTTCTGTCAATTTCAAATCCTTTGGCAGCAAGCGCCTCAGCCACCTGAATATTATTTACAGAGCCGAAAATTTTACCGGTTGAGCTCACTTTGGTTGCAATTGTAACCTGGAATCCCTCCAGTTTTGCCGCCATTGCCGAAGCCTCATCTCTTATCTTAGTCTCTTTGTGAGCTCTTTGTCTTAGATTTTCTGCGTGCATCTTCTTTGCAGAGGGTGTCGCCATTGTAGCAAAGCCTTGAGGTATTAGATAATTTGTGGCGTAGCCGTTTTTAACGGTAACCAGATCATCTTTATGGCCCAAATTAGGGACGTCCTGTTTTAGTATAATTTCCATTGTATCTCTCCTTTGCTTATTTCAATAAATCTGTTACATATGGCAGTAAAGCAAGGTGTCTTGCGCGTTTAACGGCCTGTGAAACTTTTTTCTGGAACTTCAAAGAGGTACCAGTTAAACGGCGGGGAAGAATCTTACCCTGCTCATTCAGGAATTTCTTTAAAAACTCAGCGTCTTTGTAATCTACATACTTAATACCGGATTTTTTAAAACGGCAGTATTTCTTTTTTTTCACCTCAACTGTAGGAGGATTCAGATAACGGATTTCGTTGTTTGCCTGATTTGCCATAATTAAACCTCCTTAGCTTTATTCTCTGATTTATTGTTGCGTCTTCTCTCTGCGTATGCCACTGAGTGTTTGTCAAGGGCAAATGTCAAAAAGCGAATAATACGCTCATCGCGGCGATACTGAATCTCAAGTTTCGAGACATTTGCAGGATCTGCTTTGAATTCAATCAGGTGGTAAAAACCTGTTGTTTTTTTCTGAATTGGATAAGCCAGTTTCTTTAGGCCCCAATCCTCTTCGTGAACTATCTCACCACCATTGTCTGTGATGAAGTCACGGAATTTTTTTACCGCTTCCTTTATCTGGATGTCAGATAAAACGGGAGTTGCAATGAAAACGGTTTCGTACTGTTTTAACATACTTTTATATTAAAATAAATAATTAAAAAAGGGCTGCAAATATAACTTAATATTTTCAGCCCTCCAAATAATTTTTAAATGAGGCTATTTTTTAACGGGTGCATTTTTAAGAACCTCTACAACGTAGTTCCACCACTTCTCCACAGTTGCTATCTCTACCCTCTCGTCCGGAGAGTGTGGAGAGCGAATTGTAGGTCCGCAGGAGATCATATCCCAATTAGGATAATTACCCCCAAGAATCCCACACTCAAGACCTGCGTGTATCGCCTTTACCTCAGGCTCAATTCCGTAAAGATTCTTGTACACAACCTTCATAGTTTTTAGAATGTCAGAATTTACATCAGGTTTCCATCCCGGGTATCCACCGGCTAATTTAACCTCTGCACCTGCCAGCTCAAAAACAGATGTAATTGCGGCTCCCAACACATCCTTGGCAGAGTCAACTGAGCTTCTCATCAGGCAGTTGATCTCAATTTTACCATTAGCAGACTTCACAATCGCCAGGTTGTTAGATGTTTCAACAAGCCCCGGCATTGCATCACTCATCCTCTCAACTCCGTTAGGACACGCATAAACAGACTTAACAAGATTAAGGGCTGTGGTTTGATCTATTAGTACAGACGGAGTGTCACACTTCTCAAGAGTAATATTTAGATTAGGCTCGTGAGCAGCAAGTTCGTGAGTCATCTCTGCAAAATGTCTCTCTACAATAGTCTGTGCATCTTTTACTTTTGCCGCAGGAATTGCAAGTGTTGCAAATCCCTCTCTTGGGATTGCGTTACGAAGACTTCCACCCTCAATTGAAGATAATCTGACTCCCAGATCTTTCATAAGCGGAAGCAATATTCTAACCAGCGCCTTGTTTGCATTGCCTCTGCCAAGAATGATATCCATTCCTGAGTGACCGCCTTTTAGACCAGTAATATTCAACTTATACCCCTCCATTCCTGCAGGTGTGCTCTCCTCCTTATATTTGAAAACAGCAGTTGCATCCAGACCACCGGCGCAGCCAACATAAAGTTCGCCCTCATCCTCTGAATCCAGATTGATGAG
>JAUYTH010000352.1 GCA_030695165.1 Bacteroidales bacterium | reverse complement strand
ATATACGAAGCGAGTCTCCGGTTTTTTTTCTTTTAAGCAATTTTGGTAAAAGATCCTTTTTTAAATATTTATGTGTGTCGGAGTCACGGAAAAAACTGGTTACATTTATAAGCAAATCCTGATAAAGAATGTCTGTCTCTTCGTTTTTTTGGGTTAGCAATTTTGCATATTGTTTAAGCGTGGTTATTTTATAAAGCAACATTCTGCGAATAATTCGCCTCTTGATGGTGTTCATTTTATAAACACTAAAATCTACACCTGTAACCTTAAGCAATTGGTTTAGAATAATTTTTAAATCCGGATTGCTGTTTTCAATCAAATTTTCGTTACTCTTTTTTGTACCATTAGGCCTTACAAACGGATGTTTGCTAAGTCGTGCCAATTCAAGGGCAATCTGCTTTGGCGATAAGATAAAGTCAACCACACCTGCAGCTATTGCAGAGTGAGGCATACTCGTGAATTTTGCAGAGTCGTCTTGTGCAAAAGTTAATCCGCCTCTGTGTTTTATCTCTTTTATACCCAATGTGCCATCGCTCGCACTTCCGGAGAGGACAATACCTATAACCCTCTCTTTTTGGGAGTGTGCAAGTGAGGAGAAAAGGGTATCAATGGAGATTGCTGTGCTACTTTCCGAACGTGGAATTAACTTTATGTGTCCGTCTGTTACCTCAATTCCTTTATTATAGGGAATTACGAAAATATTATCGGGTTCAATCTTGTCCATATCATCAATCTCCTGAACCTTCATTTTTGTCTTCTTAGATAAAATCTCAGTTAACATACTTTTATGATCGGGACTGAGGTGCTGAACATAAATAAAAGCCATACCGGTGTCTGATGGAAGGTATTTAAGTAACTCCATCATAGCCTCCAACCCACCTGCAGATGCGCCTATGGCAACAACGGGAAAGGTGCTGCCGGTAGCAGCAGGAGGCCAGGTAACGGCGGTTGTTGATTTACCCTTTTTTACTGTCATTTAAGGAATTACTATTGAATCGCCTGTAATCATAAAATTTTCTTCTATCGGCAGCGGATTATCTTTCTGAGTTATAAGTGTAAGCGCCTCATAGATAACTTTTTTCAGTCGCATAAAGTCAACCGGCTTGCAGATATAATAGTGCGCTGAGTCTCTAAAAACTATCTTAACCATCTCTTGGTCCGATGCTGTGGAGAATATAATAACCGGTAGGTTCTGCAGTTCGCTGCTGCGTTTTATCGCCCCTAAGGTTGCGAATCCGTTTTTTCGCGGCATATTAAGGTCTAAAAAGAGAACATCCGGCAGCCCGACTCCTTTTTTGGTAAGCTCCTCAATCACCTGTTCGCCATTATGCACAATAGTAAGATTTGCAGATACCGGCAACTCTGCTAAAGCATCTTTGAAAAGATGGCAATCTGCCTTGTCGTCATCGGCGAGAAGGATGTTAATTTTTTTCATAATTATATAAAGTTAACATAATTATCGAGCAAAGGCTAATAATTATGCTTAATAAAGGTTTTGTTATCAAGCTCCTCAAACGCCAGGTTCAGCTCTTCCTTTGTGTTCATAACAATTGGACCTCCCCAGGCAATAGGTTCCTTTAGGGGAGCTGCTGCAATCAGGAAAAATCTGGATCCGATGCTGCCTGCTTTCACTACAACCTCGTCAAATTCAGAATCTGCCTCAGATGTGCTTTTAAACAGAATTGCACAAGCCTTCTCCTCAAAATGGGCAAAGGGCTCTTCAACAGACAGTGTTCCGTCAATCAGATATAGAAAAAGGGTTTGATTATTGGGTGTCTCGCGATAGCTCCACACAGTATTTGGCTTGAGCTCCACATCCAGATACTGAACCTTTACAAAATCTCCCGAAACGGCCCCTTTTTGATTTTTGTAGCTACCGGACATCACCCTTATCTGCGAGTTATCCTCCTCTATAACGGGCATATTTTCGCCCCTTATATCACAATATGCCGGATGGGTCATCTTGTCCTTTGCGGGGAGATTAACCCAAAGCTGACAACCCAGCATTCTGGTTGACTCTTTTGGCATCTCCTGGTGAATTATTCCGGAGCCGGCAGTCATCCACTGGCACTGCAGATCTCTAATCACTCCGGCATTTCCCAAGCTATCTCCGTGCTCGATTTTCCCTTTTAACAGGTAGGTGACCGTTTCAATTCCGCGGTGCGGATGCCACGGAAATCCTTTGATATAATCGTTAGGATCTGTAGAGTCAAATCCATCCAACATTAGAAAAGGATCAAAATCTTTTACTGTTCTTAATCCCAGCACTCTGCGCAGGTGCACTCCTGCTCCGTCAACGGCGTGCGCACCCCTAATGACTTGTGATGATTCTCTTTTAGACATATTCGGAAAATTTTAGAGTAGAATTTTCAATAAATCTACTCAAAAATATACTTTTATTCGAATTCATTTGGCAAGTTGGCGCGTTTTTATTAGTATAGTTGGCACGTTTTTATTCCTGCAATTGGCAACAGCATAAAAAAATCCCAACTCCGAATAAACTTAACAAATTCTTAATTTATTTCTAAAATAATGAAGTGCAAGTTTGATTAATTTTGCAAAATAATTTTTTGATATAGAGATGGAACCTATTTATCTGATATTCATTATTGTTTTGTTCCTACTTGCAATTTCCGACCTTATTGTGGGAGTGAGCAATGATGCAGTTAACTTCTTAAACTCCGCGGTAGGCTCTAAGGCTGCATCCATTAAAATTTTAATGATTGTGGCGGCTGCCGGAGTTTTAGCCGGAACGGTTTTTTCGGGTGGTATGATGGAGATCGCCCGTAGCGGTGTTTTTTATCCCGATAAGTTCACTTTTGCCCATATTATGTTGATTTTTCTGGCGGTTATGATTACCGATGTGGTACTGCTTGACGCGTTCAACACCATAGGTTTTCCAACCTCCACCACAGTTTCTCTCATTTTTGAACTTTTGGGAGCTTCCGTGGCTATTGCGTTGTTCAATATTGCCGCAAGCGGAGAATCTGCACAGCTTGGAGAATATATAAATGCCGGAAAAGCAATGACTGTTGTTTCCGGTATATTGCTATCAATATTAATAGCTTTTACTGTAGGTGCCTTTATTCAGTATTTAACCAGACTCATTTTTACATTTAACTATGAGAAAAAACTTAAATACCTGGGGGGCCTTTTTGGAGGAGTCGCGATTACCACTATAGTGTACTTTATCCTTATAAAAGGTGCTAAGGATGCGGCCTTTATGACACCCGCCAACTACCAGTGGGTGAAAGAAAACAGCTCACAGATTCTAATGTTATTTTTTGCGGGCATCACCTCTTTGCTTTATCTGGTTAATTATTTTTTCAGAATTAATGTTCTCAAAATTGTTGTACTGGCTGGGACATTTGCTCTGGCAATGGCATTTGCCGGTAACGACCTTGTTAATTTTATTGGTGTTCCGTTGGCCGGATATGACTCCTTTATAACTTTTATTAACAGCCCCGGCGCTAATCCCGATACATTTACTATGGAGTCGCTCAGCGGAGCGGTAAAGACTCCCCATATATTCCTGCTTCTTGCGGGTGTAATTATGGTTATTACACTTTATAGATCAAAGAAAGCCCGCACAGTAATTATGACCGAAGTAAACCTGACCCGTCAGGATGATGACGGTGAAGAGAGGTTTGGTTCCTCGGCATTATCAAGGGGTATTGTGAGCATTTCACTAGGGATAAACAATTTTTTCTCAGCTTTCCTACCCATAAATATGAAAAAGTGGATTTCCGGGAGGTTTGCTCTCCCCACACAAAAGAAAAAAGAGAAAAACCAGCCGGCTTTTGATCTTCTAAGGGCATCGGTAAACCTAGTGGTATCCAGCGCCCTTATTGCACTTGGAACCTCACTGACACTTCCGCTTTCTACCACTTATGTAACATTTATGGTAGCTATGAGTACAAGCCTTTCCGATGGTGCCTGGGACAGAGAGAGTGCCGTCTATAGGATTACCGGTGTTTTTTCCGTCATTGGAGGTTGGTTTTTTACGGCAATATCTGCATTTACATTGGCTTTTATACTAGCGTCCCTCTTCTTTTATGGTGGGATTATTGCCATATTTGTTATGATATCCCTCGCTGTTTTTATGGCTTACAGAACACATAGAATTCATCTGAAAAAGGAAGAAACGGGAAAAGCTTCAAAGGCGGTAGAAGAAGCACTAACTCAAGAGAATTTGAATGAGTTCTTTATCAAAAATGCACAGGAGGTTTTTACAAAAGTAAACGATTATTACAAACAAATAATTGCAGGCACCGAAAATACGTCTATAGCTGATTTAAAGATTATTAGAAAGAATATTGCCATTATTCAAAAGAGGGCAAGTATGCACAGAAAAATTCTTTCACGGTTGCTTAAAGGAACCGTTGAACTTGACGCCGATCAAGCTTATTTTACAATCAGAACTCAGGATAATCTTTTAGAAATCATAAACTGTATCGACACAATTGCGGGTGCTTCGTATAGACATCTGGCAAACTACCACAAGCCATTTAACCAACTGCAGTTTGCAGATCTTAAAGCAATAACTGAACAATTCACCCTCTTTTTGAACGGCATTACACAAATTGTTACTACGCTTGATAATGAGGCCTTGGCTGATATAGAACTCTTAAAAAATACCAGCGAAAGTGAAATTGAGAAGAGCAGCAAAAACGAAGTAAAAAGAATACGCGAAGAGAATACCGGAAACCGAAACAGTATACTATTTATGAGTATATTACAGGAAACCAGAAACATCGTATACTTCTCTACCCAGTTTATGAAGAATCTGACTATGAAATAGACTAAAAGAGACAGTACAGAGTGTTACGTAATAAAATCTCAAACGGCGTCAAAGTGAATCTGAACTAAATGGTATTGTAAAATAAAATGTTGATCCAACTCCCACTTTACTCTCAACCCATATTATGCCGCCCAGCATTTGGATGTATGATTTTGCGATTGCCAACCCCAATCCTGCACCCTGCCTAACATTAATGTCATCAATATCTGCCTGAATAAATCGTTCAAATATGGCCTCCTCCCGCTCTTTAGGAATTCCGATTCCTGTGTCTTTTACATAAAACTCCAGATTATCTGCTTTTTTACTATAGCCAAATTCTATCGAGCCTTCGTTTGTATATTTAATGGCATTTTTGACCAGATTAGAGAGTACAGCATAAACCTTTTCCCTATCAGATTTGAGAATTATATCTTTTGATGACAAAGAGTTTCCGAAGATGAGTTTTATTCCTTTGGCTTCGGCCTCGGGTTTGAAAAAATTATAGACATATTCGATTTGTTCATTCAGATTAAATTCCTGAATTACATTTTTCATCAAACCTGCTTCAATTTTGGAAATGTCAACAATATCATTAATGATTTTGAGCATATGAGAGCCGCTTTTTTCTATTATCCTTATATAATCCAACTGCTCTTCTCCACTTAGTCCGGGAACCTTTAGCAGTTCGGCAAAGCCTAAAATGCCATTCATCGGAGTTCTTATTTCGTGGCTCATATTTGCAAGAAATGCCGATTTCAACCGGTCGGACTCTTCTGCTTTCTCTTTTGCAATTGTTAAATCTTTAATAAGTAAGATTCTTTCTGAAATTTTCCAGACACTATCCATTAACAGAGTAAGTTGCCTTACATCTGAATTATCATAATCACACTCTTTGTTTGCGACACCGGCAACTGCAACAATTTTATCGTCGGAAAATACCGGAATTGTCAGGAATTTTACAAGTTTTACGTGTCCCTGTGGTATCCCTTTTTTTAAAGAATTATCTGCCTGATAATCATTGATAATTATTGGTTTGCGTTGTCTTACAGCTTCGCCCCAGCAGCCTGTTTTGTCTAATTCATAGATGGTTTGCGGATTCATTACTTTACACTCCTGCATCACATCATTTGACCAGGTATTTAAAACAAAGTGTTTGTCTACCTCATTGTAAAAATAGATATATCCAATTTTGCTTTTGGTTAATTTAATTGCTTCGTTTAAAGCAAAATCCAATAACTCCTGAATTGAATTGGTTTGATATTGCGATATCTCAAATAAACTCTCCAATCGTTGGTTATTGAATTCAATCTCTTCCGTTTTTTTCAGAATTAAATGTTCCCATTGTTTGCTTTCGGTGATATCTCTGAACTCAACTGTTCTTGCATTTTTTTGTTTGTATGGAATATTTCTGGCCTCCAACCGCAATGGGAATAATTCCCCACTCTTGCGCAATCCAAGGGCTTCGTATGGTTTTTCATATCCGGCTAATATGTTTTTTAAAACCACCTCTCTTGAATCCGGGGCTATAAGCAAGAGGCCGTCCATTCCAAGAAGTTCCTCATAAGAGTAGCCTGTAATTTGTGAAAGTCCCAGATTGCACTCTAAAATTTTACCTTTATCGTGAATGGCAATTCCTCCGAATGATGCATTGTGCAATGCCCTGTAACGCTCTTCGCTCTCTTTTAATGCTCTCTCAGATTCATATTTCTCCGTCACGTCCGAAAATACAAGAACTACCCCTGTAATTTCGCCTTTTTTGTTCTTTATGGGTGCAGCACTGTCAGAAATCTGGTATTCGGTTCCGTCCCTTGAGATCAAAACCGTATGGTTTGCAAGACCCACAATCTCCCCCTTTTCCAAAACTCTTCTAACGGGATCTTCTATAAACTGCCGGCTCTCTGCATTTATAATTTTAAAAACCTCGCATAAAGGTTTACCCAATGCATCCTGCAATCTCCACCCACAAAGCTTTTCGGCTACCGGATTCATCTGAACAATAAACCCCTTTATATCTGTAGAAATCACAGCATCTCCTATTGAGTTGAGTGTAATGGCTAAATTTTCTTCGCTTTTTCGCAAATCCTCCTCTGCCTGTTTACGCTCTGAGATGTCGCGAACTACTCCTTCGGTACCCGAGATCTTTCCATTAAAATACATATATTGAACATTCATTGATACCCAGAAAGTAGATCCATTTTTCCTTCTTCCTTCGGTTATGAAGTCTTTAATAATCATTTCTTCAGACAACTCCTTTAACATATAGTCTCTTTGAGATTCATTGGCGTAGAGATTAAATGCAGACATCCCTATCATCTCTTCTGTTGAAGCGTATCCGAACATTGATGCGGCCGATGGGCTTATTAAGGTGAAATTACCTTTAAGGTCTGCCTGGAAAAATGCATCCTGAAGATTATTGAAAATGCTTCTAAATCTCTCATTGCTTCTCACTACTGCCTCTTCCATCTCTTTTCGATGAGAAATATCCTGAGCAGCACCCCAAAGACCAATTGTAACTCCTTCACTATCCGTCACCGTTTCTCCCCTCACCCACATCCATCCGTTACTGCCATCTTTTTTTACAGTTTTTAACTCAAGTTCATAAGGAATTCCGGTTTCGGCAGTATGAGCCAGAGATTTAGATAAAATCTCCCAGCTTTCGGGCGTAAATAATTTTTGATGTTCGGTGTAGGGAGGTACAGGAAGTTTCGGATCAAAGCCATACATTTTATAAAGCTCCTCTGTCCACTTCACTTCATTGGTTGCTATATTTAAATACCAACTTCCTATATGTGTTATTTCCTGTACTCTTTGTAACTCTTTTTCGCTTCTGATTAGTTTTTCCTCTATCTGCCTGCGTTCAGTAATATCTTGTAAAATACAATGTGTTTGTTTAAACTCTCCATTTAAATCATACCCTATTCTACCATCAAAAGCGATAAATAAAACCGATCCATTTTTATGCATCATTTCAAACTCACTGTGAATAGTGCCCTGTTCTTTAAAAATCGGAAACCTTTTCCGAAAACCATCCTGATATGTTGGGGTAAGAAAATCGCCAAACCATCTACCTATCACTTCACTTTTATTATAACCCAAAGTTTCCAGCCACTGCTGATTCACCTCAAGAAAATTACCATCAAAATCCAGAGATTGATAACCTAAAGGAGCTTTGTTAAACAGAAGTTGAAACCGCTCTTCACTCTCTTTAAGAGACCTACTCAACTCCGTTTGCTCCAGTTTACGAATTGCTGTCTCAATTAGTAGTTGGGTCATATTATGCAAAAATTCCACTATAACCAGGACTTTTTCTTTTGACTCTACGGGGATTTTTGCAAGCGCCTCCAGATAGCTTTTTTCATCAAAACCGTACTCCCTTGCCTGTTTTCTAAAAAACTCATAATCGGGTTCTTCAAGAAAGAATTGCCCGGAAAACAGGTTCGCTATGTGCTCTCCGTTAATTACAATTGGTACGCCGACATCA
Source organism: Bacteroidales bacterium (assembly GCA_030695165.1). GTDB lineage: Bacteria > Bacteroidota > Bacteroidia > Bacteroidales > UBA932 > Bact-08. Next base: position 514 of record JAUYTH010000352.1, on the reverse strand, counting down.
ACAATCCCGTTCAAACATTTGTAAAAATGATATCTCTCTCCCTCGATCAGCTTCCCAGCTAGTTCAGTATCACTTATGGTACATCTTTTTGATGTTTCCGGATTAACTCTGTGAAAATTTGTACAAATATCTCTCCATCCCGATTTGTATAAAACCTTTCCGTTCAAGTCTAGTATAGCAGTTACAAATCCTGTAGATAGATTAAACCCTTCAAGCAGGTTATCTATTTTTTCCAAATCTAATAACTCAATAAGGCTATATTTCATACATAAATATTTTAAAACCCTGGACTCTATATAGAGAGACGGTGTAATCCTTTCGGACAGTTTTTACTGCTTTTTAATATATTTATCCAAATCCTTCTTTGACAAATATAAAAAAATTACATAAACTATTATGCAGCCTTATCGAATAATTATACCAGGCTTAAGTTTGTCAAGACTGGAATGTTGCTTTGACCAGCTAAAGTACCGAAACTGTAACTGGTACCATATGCTCCGGAACAGTGGTCCCA
>JAUYTH010000350.1 GCA_030695165.1 Bacteroidales bacterium | reverse complement strand
TAGCGATAGGGGTGACGATAGTTCCGGAAGCATTTGCGGTAGCGCTAACCTGAGCAAAAGATGCTGTTGAAAAACCTAGTGCAATAATTGCAAGTGTGATAATTTTGATAGTTGATTTCATTTTTTTATTTTTTAATGTTTATATGCTTATTAATTTCTCTTTGCCTATTATAAGTCAGAAAGTATGCCACAAAAAATCATTAAAAAAAGAAAATCACATAAACTATTTTAAAATTATGCCTATAATGCGCTAATTATAAATACAGTAAAAAAACGAAAAAGTACATTCATTATACTTAAATAGTTAATTATTGGGGGTATTCCCGATAAGTGAATGGAAAAATTTTTTACCAAACGTAAACATATATTTTCCAGACATCCTTTATGTGTCGAAAAAAACTACGACTGTATCTTCCTTGTTTTTATGTAAGAATGGGCGGTTTCAAAAGCTACCAATAGAGATAAAATTATAAGGAAAAGGGAGACCCAGGGAATAGATGGGTGGGTGGTTTTTAATACCCATCCGTTATAGACGGCAATCACCAGCGCCCAGTTTGACATCACAAACATTATTACCGCAGGAATAAATGCGACAAGCCACACCTTAGAGCCTTTTCGGGTATGCATAAGCCATATTGTTACTGCGACAAGAGCCAGAGCAGCAAGAAGCTGATTGGATGCCCCAAATGTACTCCAAAATATCTTCCAGGCGGGTATTGAGTTCCCTTTAGAATCTGTCATAGTCTGAAAAATAAAGAAAACCGGAACACCCGCTGTCAAGAGAGTCCCAATCAACTTACCTGCCCAACCCTTTAACCCGGTGAGCTCCTCAATTATATATCTGCCAAGGCGAGTGCACACATCCAAAGTGTCGTAAACAAATGTTGTAAAGGCCATCAGCCCGAATGTAATTCCAAATGTGGCAGATATGCCAAGAATCTCCATAAACCTTCCTATACCTGCCGCATAGATAAAATTGGGAGCCCTTTTTATCATATCGGAATCCTGAGTAAGAATCATCACAAATGCTATTGATACAACGGCAACCATCCCCTCCAGCAGCATTGCTCCGTAACCTACCGGCTTTGCATCGCTCTCTTTTCTAAGCTGTTTACTAGTGGTGCCAGAGGAGACCAATGCGTGAAACCCCGAGCAGGCTCCGCAAGCAATCGTTATAAAGAGAATTGGAAACATAGGAAACCAGAACGACCAACCCATAGATCCATCTGCCCCAAAGTTGATAAATGCCGGGTAGTTTATTGAGTATCCCCCGAAGATAAGTCCCACGGCAGCAATAAGAAGAGATACATAGAGGAAGTATCCTCCCAGGGTACCTCTCGGCTGGAGAAGGAGCCACATAGGTAAGAGCGAAGCTGCGACACAATAGATAAGAATTATTACACCCCAAATTTTTTGGGCAGATGCAGGATCTGCAATCGGAAGGTTGAGGGGGATAAACTGACCGGCCCAGATAGCCACTCCTACCAGAGGAAGAAAGATTACCAGAGATAACCACTCCTTCATCTTGCCAAACTTCATAAGCAAAGCCATTATTACGGGCAGAATAAGATACATAACGGAGGATGATGCAACCGCTCCGCCGTTTACCCTCTCTCCCGATTCAAGAGTTACAATTCCCACAAACGAACTTGCGGTAATATCTGTAAATGCAATTATCACATAGACTAGAGCAATCCAGATAAAGATCATAAAGAGAATCCAGGCTCTGGAAGAGACGTGAAGCTTCATAACCTCTGTAATTGACCTGGCTTTGTTGCGAACTGAGGCTACCAGTGAGCCCATATCGTGCACTCCGCCTATGAAAATTGAGCCTATAAGCACCCAAAGCATAGCAGGTAGCCAACCGAACATTACACTGGCTAAAATAGGCCCGTTTATAGGCCCGGCAGCAGCTATGGCAGAGAAGTGCTGCCCAAGAAGCATACTTTTTTTTGCCGGCACATAGTCACATCCGTCATTTAGCTCTACAGAAGGGGTAACCTTTGTGTCATCCAGTGCAAATACTTTTTTACTTAAAAATCTTCCGTATGTCAAATAGGAGATAAACAGGATAACTCCTGCGCCAATCACTACAACCAGTACGCTCATTATGAGATAGTTTAGATAAAAACAGGGAATCTTTCGGAACTGATTCCAAAGTTAATAAATAATATCGGTACCAAATGTAACGGAGTAGTTAAAAAATCAAAGTACGAACCAGGTGTGGTAATCTTCCGGAGCTTTTCTTGGAAAAGAGATATGAACGAAATCGTTAATATGGGCATCGTAACGATAATCTTTGCTCCACTCGGCTGCATTTGCAGCAACTTCGCGTACTGCACCTATTATATAATCTACCTCTTTATCTGTCATTGTAGGATGAAGGGAGAGCCTTATCCAGCCCGGTTTCTCAGAGAAATCTCCGTGGTCAATTTTAGTTGTGATTGCAAACGATGTTGCGTAATCTACGTGAAGAAGGTAGTGGCCGTATGTTCCTGCACAAGAGCATCCTCCTCTCACCTGAATACCAAAATGGTCATTGAGAAGCCTTACAACCAGGTTAAAATGGACTCCGGTGAGATAGAATGAGATAACCCCGATTCTCTCCTCGCCATTGTCTGCAAGGATTTTAATTCCGGGAATTTTACGGAAAGCCTCAAACACCTTTTTAAGCATCTCATCTTCTCTCTCCTTTATGTTTTTGCAGCCCATCTGCTCTTTAATCTTTATTGCGAGAGCTGCCCTTATAGACTGAAGAAATCCCGGCGTTCCGCCATCTTCGCGAGCCTCAATGTCATCTACGTATTTGTACTTACCCCATCTGTTCGTCCAGTCTACTGTGCCCCCTCCGGAAGTATCGGGTGCATTGTTCAAGTGGAGAGCGGAGTTCATTATCAAAACTCCGGAGCTGCCCGGGCCGCCAAGAAATTTATGAGGAGAGAAGAAAATGGCATCCAGCCGCTCCAAAGGATCTGCCGGGTGCATATCTATCTCTGCGTAAGGTGCAGATGCGGCAAAATCTATAAAGCAGAATCCGTCATTCTCGTGCATAATTTTCGAAAGTTCGTAAAATGGAGGTTTGATTCCTGTTACATTTGAACAAGCAGAGAAGGATCCGATCTTAAGTTGCCTATCTTGATATTTTACAATCTCTTTTCGTAAAATTTCCGGGTCTACCATCAGGTTTTCATTTGGCTCAATAACCACAACATCTGCAATTGTCTCTAGCCAGGATGTGTGGTTAGAGTGGTGCTCCATATGGGTAAGAAATACAACAGGCCGCTCTTCCGGACTAATTCCGCAGAACTGCTTGGATCTCTCAGGAATTCTCAGACCCAGTATTCGCTGAAGTTTATTAATTGCAGTTGTCATCCCAAAACCACAGGTCATAATGATATCGTCTGCAGATGCATTTACGTGATTCTTGATAATCTTGTGAGACATCTTGTAAATGTGGGTCATAATCATTCCTGTGTCACTTGATTCGGAGTGAGTATTTGCAACCATTGGACCTATTTTCTTCTGAATGAGCTCTTCTATTGGAGAATAAAGCCTGCCACTTGCAATCCAGTCTGCATAAACAAGTGGTTTTTCGCCATAGGGTGTAATTAACGTAGCATCCCATCCGATTGTGTTTTCCCGGAAAGAGGAGAAGTGTTTTTCTAAGCTCATCTTGATTATTGTTTAAGAAGACAAAATTAGTGAATATTTTAGAATATAAATTAAAAACTTTCTTTTTCCCTTAAATGAGGCTATATTTCTTATAATTATCAATCAAAACGACTACATATTGCAACTATGGTTGGCATAATCGACAGAGAGGTTTAGTAAATTATTAAATACAAGTGTTTTTTTGTACTCACGAATTGTATATTCTAGTAGCTTATCGCTCAATATGAAGTTATCATCTACATACTGAACAAGAAAGTAGTTCTTCAATTTAAAAAAATCTGCATATTGAGACTCTGCCGGAAAGCCGGCAGGGACTCTTTTTAAAGCATCGCCACTATCCAGGTTGAATCCCTTAGCTGCAGATATAGCCTCTAAAAACTTCTCTCCGTTAAGCATAATCTCTTCACGGATACTCTTAAGAATTTTTGGAGCAGGGCGATAAATACCGGTGCTGAGTATATGTCCGCCGATGTAATTTGCGTTGGAGGCCTCTATGTGAAAATAGTAGCCGGAGTAGCCGGAGTTTTTCCCGTGAGGGGAGATAAATGCCCCCATATGGCTCTTGTAAGGAGTTTTGTCGTTTGAAAAACGGACATCCCGGTAGATTCTATAGGTGCAATCTTTAACCGAAAGATTTTTAACCTGAGGGTCAAATTCAGATATCCCTTTTATGAGCCTATCTATGAAATCATTGAAAACAGCCTGAGCCTCCAGAAACTCTTTTTTATGAGTGTCAAACCAAACTTTATTATTGTTACTATTAAGACTATTTAAAAAATTTATTACCTTTTTCATCTCTCACTTGTTTTAGTGAAAGATACAAAAAGTTCAAGTTCTAAATGACAAATAATTGTTAATAACTAAAGCATTTCTTATATTTAGTGATTATTGATATCAAGACAGAAGTCAACGGCTGAATTTTACAACAGATAAAATTATGAATATAAAGGAAGAAGCCAGCGGGGAGGCGTTTGAAATGCTTCAAAGCATCTTTCTTGCCGCTCCTATTGGAATAGGATTTTTAGTCAACAGAGTTTTTGCCGAAGTCAATCCCAAATTTTCGGAGATAACAGGCTACTCCAAAGAAGAGGTTATTGGAAACAATGCATTAATGCTCTATCCATCCAAAGAGGAGTACGACTTTGTAGGTGAAGAGAAATACAGGCAGATCCGAGAGAAGGGGAGTGGTAGTGTGGAGACGAAATGGCGTAGAAAGGATGGGATAATAATTGATATACTCTTATCTTCTACCCCTTTTGATCCATCCGATCACGGTAAAGGGGTTACATTCACAGCTCTGGATATCACAGATCGTAAACTTGCACAGGATAAGGTGAGAGAGAAGGATATTCAGTTCAGGAAATTATCGGCTAATGTGCCGGACCTTATTTATCAGTTTACACGAAGTCCCGACGGCAAATATACTGTTCCAATAGCATCTGCAGGAATTATTAATATTTTTGGATGCTCTCCGGAAGATGTCACAGATGACTTCGGACCAATAGCAAAAGTGATTCACCCGGATGACGCAGCAAGAGTTTTTGATGATATTGAAAATTCAGCCAAAGATCTCAGCTATTTCACTTGTGAGTTCAGGGTACTCTTGCCCGGTATGCCGGTTCAGTGGATCTTATCCAAATCTACACCTGAAAGACTTCCTGACGGGAGTATTACCTGGTATGGTTTTAATGTTAATATAACCAATAGTAAAAAATCCGGAGAGCAGTTGTTTAAACTCTCCCGTGCTGTGGAGCAGAGTTCAAACGCCATAATTATTACAGATGTTAAAGGGGTAATTGAGTATGCAAACCCCGCCGCAACGGAACTTACAGGGTATCCGAATGAGGAACTTACAGGGAGTAATACAAGAGTGCTCAAATCCGGAGAGCACACTCTCGATTACTATTCACACTTGTGGAGTACAATCAGCTCTGGGAAAAAGTGGGTAGGGGAGTTTCATAACAGGAGAAAGGATGGAGAGCTTTACTGGCAGGCAACTACAATTTCACCCATAATAAATGAGAGCGGAGAGGTCGTAAACTACCTGGCCATTAAAAAAGATGTAACCCAAGAGAAGAGAATGGCGGCCGAACTTACTGAGGCTAAAGAGAAAGCAGAAGAGAGTGACAGGTTAAAATCTGCTTTTCTTGCCAATATGAGTCACGAAATACGAACCCCGATGAACGGAATCCTGGGATTTTCTAATTTACTTAAAGAGCAGGGACTTACGGGAGACCAGCAGCAGGAGTATATTCAGATAATTGAGAAAAGCGGGGCGCGAATGCTTAACATAATAAATGATATCACAGAGATAGCCAAGATTGAGTCGGGATTGATGAATGTCACTATTAGCCAGACGAGTATAAACGAGCAAGTAGATTATATTTACAATCTGCTTAGTCCCGATGCAGAGGCAAAGAGGGTTTTACTCCTATGCAAAAAGCCCCTCTTTGTAAAAGATTCAATTATCAATACAGACAGAGAGAAACTATATGCAATTCTCTCCAATCTGGTCAAGAACGCCATTAAATTTACCTCAAAGGGTTCGATTGAGTTCGGATACACAAAAGGGGAGGAGTTTCTGGAGTTTTTTGTAAAAGATACAGGTATAGGAGTACCATTAACCCGTCAAAAGGCTATTTTTGAGCGTTTTGTTCAGGCAGATATTCTCAACATAAAAGCATCACAGGGGGCCGGGCTAGGGCTATCCATCTCCAAAGCTTATGTAGAGATGCTTGGGGGAAAAATTTGGGTAGAGAGCGTTGAGGGCGAAGGGTCAACATTTTTCTTCACATTACCATTGTGTAAAGACAAAAAATCAAAGGGACATTCCAAAAATCTTAAAATAGATAACAATATGGAAGAGAGCATTGGTAAACTAAAAATATTAATAGCCGAAGATGATGAAACATCGGAGCTGCTTTTAGAGGTTGGGGTTAGAAAAATCTGCAAAGAGATGCTTAAAACCAGGTCGGGGATAGATGCTGTAAATATTTGCAGGGCTAATCCGGACATTGATTTAGTCTTTATGGATATTCAGATGCCGGGAATGAACGGCTATGAGGCCACCAGGCAGATAAGGACTTTTAATAAAGATATTGTTATAATTGCTCAAACTGCCTACGGATTGTCCGGGGACAGGGAGAAATCAATCGAGGCCGGTTGTAACGACTATATCTCCAAACCGATATGCATTAGTGACCTGCTTATATTAATAAATAAGAATCTGAATCTTGCCACGTAATTAAATTTTTATTATACAGCCCGTGGAGAGAATTGTGTTCCTGCTGTGACTGACAAGACGTTACTTTTGGGGTTTAAATTCTTGGCTTTTGAATGATTCGGATAACTAATGATATAAAATAGATGGCTATTCCGTAGAAAAGAGGAATCAGAGCTACTTTAAAACCGCCTAAAATCACAATTGCAGGAATCATTCCTGCTTTTTGCACAGCCTCGACAAATCCCCAATATCCGATTAAAATCGAAATAATACCTGTTAATAAGGCAATTAATCCAATCTCCTTTACCCAGGCCGGGGCTTTCCAGGCTGCAAGTATCAGCAAGATAAATTCAATTGTGAGGATTGTCATATAGAGAGATCCTCCCTCGATAAATAGTTCAAATAATCGCATGATATTTAAGATTAGAATATAATTCAAAGTTATCCCGATTATGCTTATGTTTTATAAATAGTCTGTTCATTATCCCTCTCTCCAGCTGTTGAATCCCACTGGTTTCAATGTTTGAAGATATTATTGGGCAGATTCTTTAAAATTGAATGGAAAATAGAGTAATTTTGAGTTATGAGAAGGTATTACAATTTAATATTCTGGGTTGCTTCGGTATTGCTTCTGAGTGGCGTTCTAAGGAGTGTTACTAAAGATTACTACTCCTCATTACTTCTTGCAATTGCTCTTTTGCCCGGAGTGATTGCCGCAAAGCTTCTAATCAAAGAGATCTCGAAAAATGACAGAAGAACAGCAATGCTGCACTCAATCTATCTGGCAATTATTACGTTACTTATAGAATATTTGTCAATTATATTTGTTCAAAATTATCTTTTCAATTTCGGATTGAACAAAGAGTCGGAAATATTATTCAACCCATTCTTTCTGTGGCTTATAATGATTAGCCTCCTTTCACTGGAGAAGTTAATTGAGATTAAATATCTGCCTGCAGAGAGAGTCGAAGAGAACATAGTGATTGAGTTTACCTCCGAACGTAAAAAGATCTCAATACCGG